>DATDBV010000344.1:0-9281 GCA_036524715.1 Nakamurella sp.
CGTCAGTCCCGCCGCGAGCGACAGACCCACCCCCGGATGCCACCGCAGGGTCAGGGCGCCGACCATGGCGCCGACGCTGATCAGGACCAACGCGAGCACCCGTCGCGGCCACGGCTGGCGGGTGCCGCTGACCGCGGCGTCGGCGGCCAGGCCGGTGATCAGCGACGTGACCACCACCGTGGTGATGTCCTTGACCGCCAGGTGCCGGGCCGTGGCCGCCTGCAGCCCCATCGCCGTGGACAGCAGGGCGACGATCACCAGCAGCTGCGGGGTCGCCGGATCACCGCCGATCACGAACAACGTCCCGGCGAGCGCGGCGAGGATCAGCCCGACCAGGGCGAACAGCGCACCGATCCGGCGGGACCACCGGCCGCCCGCGACCGGGCGGACCACCCGACCGCCAGCCAGCGCCCCGCACATGAATCCCACGAGGGCGATCGACGGACCGGCGAGCGGGAGGTCATCGGCGCCGGCCGCAGCCATGCCGAGGATGACCACGTTGCCGGTCATGTTGCCCGCGAACACCTTGTCCAGGCCGAGATAGCCGATCGCGTCGACGATGCCGGTCGAGAAGGTCAGAGCGAGCATCAGCACGAGGTGGACCTCGTCGCGGGAGTGCCGTGTCAGTCGCAGGTGCGCAAGGGGCATCCGGGAATTGTGGCCGGGTGGTCGACCGCCGGCATCACCGAGCCGCCGCCGGAGGTTGGCCGGCCGGCTCCACGCCGACGTCGTGCAGGTGGTGCACCGGGTCGTGGACGAAGTAGCGGGCCAGCGTCTCGACGGTGAAGACCGAGCCGTCGGACCGGCGGCCGGGTCGCTGCCACTGCTCGCCCCGAACCGCCTCGAACGCGGCGGCCAGCCCGGCCGCGGCGCGCTGCAGGTCGGCCGCCACCTCGGTCGGATCCTGGTCTGCGTAACGGCTCTCGACCGCGCTGGCGTCCTGGTCCCAGTTCGGGAACAACGGTTCGTCCCGGCTGATCATCAGGTCCAGCCGATCCCCGAAGACGCGGCAGGTGTCCCGCACGTGGCAGCCGTACTCCAGCGGCGACCAGGTGCCCGGATCCGGACGATGCCGGACGTCGGGACGGGCCAGCACGTCCGGCCAGGCTGCCGCGTTGGCCCGGATCGCCGCCGGCACGTCGGCGAGTGACAGCGATGACGCGTCGAAACCACACTCCGGGCATGGCCTCTCGATGACCCAGGTCCAGTCCTTGGTGTCCGGCTCGATGCTCATCGGCCGATCCTAATAGGGTCATGGACCGGCAACGTCGTCAGCGGTGATGATGCTCCCGCCGGCGGTGCCGTGACCGGCTGAACAGCAGCAGCCCGATGACCAGCCAGAGCAGGGGGAACGGGAACATGCCGTGCCCGACGGCGCCGACCGACCAGATGATCATGACGACGAGCAGGACGAACAGCGCAAGCCGGATGGGTGGGGGAGGGCCGGGCCGGCGACCGCGCGGTCCCCACGGTCCGCCCGTCCGATACCGGTCGCCGTCGGTTCCGGGGAGCGGGCGCGGGCCGGGTCCCTGAGCCCACGCCGGGCGCTCCGGCCGCGCCTGCGGCAGGTCGGTGAACAGCGGTGTGAGCTCGTCCAGGTAGGTGCTGCGGTAGGCGGCGGCGACCCGCTGGTCGAACTCGTCGGCGTCGAGGCGACCGTCGGCGAAATGGCCGGACAGCCGATCCACCGCGGCCTGCCGGTCGGCGGTGCCGGCCCGCATCCGGGGCGGCTCGGTCACGACCGGTCCCCGTCTGACTCGGGTGCCTGGTCGGTGCCCTCGCCGGTCCCGTCGTCGCCGTCGTCGCCGTCCTGTCCGCCGAGGATCCGGTAGAGGTCACCGCGGGTGCGGGCCAACACCTTTCGAGCCTCGGCGATCTGCTCCGGGTTGCCCGTGCGCATCACGTGCACGAACGCGGCACCGACCTGGAAAACCAGGTCGCCGAGCTGGGTGTCGTCCTCGCGGGGCGCGAATGCGTCCCACATCCCGGCGTACTCCTGGGCCTTCTCCGCGGTCACCCGCTGCCCGTCCTCGGTCAGCCGGTACACCCGGCGACCCTCCTGATCCTCGGCGCGCACCAGGCCCTCGTCCTCCAGTTGCTGCAGCGTCGGGTAGACCGATCCGGGACTGGGCTTCCAGGCCCCGTGGCTGCGCTGCTCGATCTCCTGGATGATCTGGTAGCCGTGCATCGGCCGTTCCGCCAGCAGGGCCAGCACGGCCGAGCGGACGTCCCCACGGCCGGCCCGGCCCTTCTGCTGCCGGGAGCCGTGAGGGCCGCCGGGTCCCTTGGTCCATGGGTCCCAGCCGCCGGGACCCCAGTCCCAACGGCGGCCGCCACCCCACGGACCGCCCCGCGGACCACCGCGACGGGGTCCCGGACCGGGTCGGGGGCCGTCCTCGGGGGGCGCGCCGGGTGGTGGTCCGGGTGGGCCGAACGGCCCGCCCGGTCCGGCGAATCCACTGTCGATCAGTGCCTTGCGCAGCATTCCGGGAAGATCCCAGGCACCCTGTGCGCCGCAGTCGGAAGATGTCATCGTCCCCTCCAAGAGGCTCCTGAAGATCGGTCGCGATACGTCAACGATATATCGCGATACAGCGTTCTTCAAGGAGTTACCTGGCCGGCTACCCCGTCGACGCTGTCGACCCTGCCATGTCGATCACGGTGAGCTCGCCGCCCCGGACCAGGACCCGGCGGATCACCGCGCCCGAACCGTCGAGCACGCCGTATCCTCCGGCGCGCAACTCGCCGAAGACCGCCGTGGTGGTCTCGCCGGACGGCGCCCGCCGCGCCCACACCCCAGTGTGCACCGCGACGGGGGGCTCGTGGTCGCTGCGCAGGTGCAACTCCCGCCCCCGGTCCTGCGGCCGCATCGTGACGATCAGGGCGCCGATGTCGCCGCCGATATCCAGCACGGCCGGCCCGCCCTGGACGTGTGGATGGTGCTCCGTCCAGGAATGGCTCATGACGCCACCGACAGCGGCTGCACCTGGTACCCGCCAACCGGGTGATCCAGGTAGGGGAACCGGTTCAGATACGTGACCGACGGCGGCGGTCCGCTGTTCCCGTCGACGAGGTCGAACAGCAGGCCGGCGGCGTCGTCGGGCTTGTAGTTCTTGTCGACCAGCGGGTAGAGAGCACCGGCCACCGCACGAAGCTCGATCGCGACGACGTTGTCGAACACCCGGCGACCATTGGGGAACCCGGCCAGGTCGCCGGCGATCACGCCGTTCACCTTCGGTGCGGTCGACGGCGGGATCGCCACGTTCAGCCGGAGCATGTCGGCCTGGGTTCGCCCGGTGTAGTTCTGGAAGCCGGGCACCAGCCCACCGGGCAGTCCGGTCAGCAGGATGGCCAGCAGATCGGCACGATCGGCCTTGAGGGCGGCGAGGTTCGGGAAGACGCCGGGGTAGAGCACGGGCAGCAGTCGGGCCAGTTCGGGTTGGGCGACGTACTTGGCGAACTGCGAGTCCTGGGCCGGGGACAGCCGGTTCCACTTGTCCTTGCGGCTCATCGGCACGATCACCTCGTTGAACAGCGGGTTCCCCAGCCGCGAGACCTGGGCGAACGGGCCGGACGTCGTGCTGCGCGACTCGTCCTGGTACCGCCCCTTCTGCCGGTGGGCCGAGGCCCAGACACCGAGCACCGCTTCGCGTTTCGTCACATCCTTTGGGGTGCTGGCATCCCGGGTGAGCCGCTTGATCGGTACCTGGATCGCGATCGTGTGCACGTTGAACGCGCGCAGTGCGTTCACCCCGGCGGCGTCCTTGGTCGGGATCAGGTGCAGGCTCTGGAACGGCCGCAGCGCGGCCAGGTCGAACACCGAGCCGAGGTCGACGTAGAAGCCGTCCAGCCGCGGCCCGGCGAAAACCCGGATGCCGTCGCCGACGTCGGCGATGGCCGCGTCGGCCAACGCGGGGTAGTTCGGCGTCGACCGGATCCCGATGTTGCACGGCGGTGTCGGCAGTTTCTTGCCGAGCACCCGCCGATGGTCCCCCCGGACCTCGGTGACCGTCATGGTCTGCGGACGGTTGAAGTTGATGTCGCCCAACGATTTGATGGGTCCGGTGTTGTACAGGAAGGTGTTCTCGTTGCGGATCGTCGTCTCGAACCGGAACTCGTAGACGATGTCGGCCCGCGCGTCACCGGAGTTGTTGATGTTGATGCGATACAGCACGTCGTCGCCGAACTCGAAGAAGTTCGGCCCACCGGCCGGGTCCTCCAGCGGGATGTAGTTGCTGATGATGGTCACGGTGTCCGGGCGGTCCGGGCTGACGAACGCGTACGTGTCGGTGTTGTCGGCGACCGGATCCTTGCTGATCTCGGGGGCTTCACGATGGGATGACATGATTCCTATCCCTCCGGTCAGGTGGTCATGGTGGTCGCGGCGACCACGCGGGAGGACGGGACGGCCGCGACGGCGGCCAGAATCCTTGACACCAGACCGGTGTCGCGGACGATCACCTCGTTCGTTCCGTGCAGGACGGACACCTCGCCGGCCGCTGCGTCGTGCACGCAGAGATCACCTGCTCCGCGGCGCTGACCGAGCCGGCCGAGATTCCTGCGGACGACGGCACTGCGGCGGCGCTGGTGGTGGCCGACGCCGTCCGGGTGGCCAGCACCGTCATCGGCACGGCGACGGCAGCGCCCACCCCCGCTTGCAGGATGGTGCGTCTGGACAGTGTGGTCATGTTCCTTGTCCTCCTTCGTCCGGCCGGTCGCGGATCGACCGGCATGGACGGAATTCGGACCATCCGGGCAGCGGGATTGCCCGGACCACCCGTCAACCCCGATGCCGGTCAGCTCGGCGCGGTCACCAGATGCCGCCACCGCAGGGCCAGGCCGATCTCGAGCAGCCCGAAACCGACGATGACCGGCTGGAGGAAGAAGTACCGCTGCAGCAGGGCCAGTTGCACGACGATCCACAGCACCAGGGCCGCGCCGACCGCCAGCCCGAGCCGGTAGCCGCGCTGCGGCCGATCGCCGAGCACGGCGGCCGCCGCCGCGGCGAACTGCGGCACCGCGACGCCGACGATCAACGCCACGCCGGGCCAGACCCAGGTGTCGACGGGCAGCCGGGACAGCCACTCGACGGGCATCCCGTACCCGTCGTCGATCAGCTTCCAGCCGCCGACCACCGCATTGACCCCGACGATCGCTTCCACCGCCGCGAGCGCTCGAGCCGGCCAGGGCCGTCGCCGACCGGCGCGCCCGGCGGCGTCCGATACCTGTGCCCTCGTGGATTGACTCATCCTGCTCACCCTCGATCACTGGGACCGACGATCATCGTTGCGCTCTCACCCGAGGGGCGGCAGGGGACAAGGTCCCGTCTCAACCTCCGGGCGGAGGCGCTCCGCCGGGGCACCAACCGGTCGTGCAGCAGGGCGGTGGTGCGCTCGCTGATCGGGGTCACGGTTCGCGGTCGTCGCTGCCGGCGATCCAGGGCGGTCCGAGCGGCACGACGTGCCGGCCCATCGTGAGCCAGTAGAACTTCTCGATCAGCATGTAGGCGGCTAGCGCCGAGGCGACCAGCAGCACGTACGCACCGACGGTGCCGAGGGTGTGCGAGCCCGCGAAGGCGGCGACCGACTGCAGGCCCAGGCCGAGGGCGACGCACAGCAGGGTGACCGGCAGGACCGAGTTGTGCACCGCCCCGGCCGGGGCGAAGGCCAGCGCGAGGAACGCGAAGACCAGAGCGAATACCCCGCGGGCGATTCCGGTGACCGCGAAGAAACCCACCTCTTCGCCCAGCAGGAATCCGGGCACCACGATCCAGTACCACCCGAAGGCGTTGTAGACGATGAAGTGGAAGTTGTCGCCCTTGAAGTACGACAGCATGCCCGCCGTCACCTGGACGACACCGCCGAACGCCGCGCCGACCCAGAAGACGGGTCCCACGTCCTGGATGCCCAGGTGTTCCAGCTGGGCGGTGAGCGTGGCGATGACGAAGCCGAGCAGGCCGATCAACCCGGGATCGGCCGCGGCCATCCCGGTCGGTCGGTGCGAGGTCACCTCATGGGACATGTGTTGCCCACCCCTGTCGAACACTGGCAATCATCTGGCGCCGTGAGGATATGCCCGGCCACCGGGTGGTGCGCGCGCGGCGACCCGCCGATCGGGCGAAATGCCATAGCCGGGGCGAGATCAGGCCCGGGACGGCCATGCGGCCGGGACTTGCGCGCCGTGGTCTGCCGAGTCCCGGCGGACCATACCGACATCGTTGTCGGGCGGGATGCACGAGGCGTGGACCACGGCCCGGCCATGGCCCCTGGGTCCTGCGTCGGACGTGACCCGGGTCGCCGGCGGTCACGGCCGGCGAGGCCGGGCAGTCATGCGGTGACCCCGGCCGCGGTCAGGATCGTCACCGAGACGACGCCGGGCACCGATTCGACCAGGGCTTGCGCCACGGCTCGGTCGGACGCCTCCCGATAACGGTCGGTGAGCACCACTTCGCCGTTGCCGACCTGCGCCGACCAGCGGCTCAGGCCGCCGATGACGGCGAGCTTGCCCCGGACGTCAGCGGCGATCTCCTCGTCGGTGCGGGCCAGGGCGCGGACGATGTCGCGTCGGGTGATCACCCCGACCAGGACGGTGCCGTCGACGATCGGCAGGCTGCGTCGCTTGCCGGTCAGCATCTCGCGGGCGACCACCGACACGTCCGTGTCGTGACCGACGCCGACGACGGGGCTGCTCATCACCTCGCCGACCGTGGCGGCCGGCCCGGCGGCCGCGACGTCCTCGGCGGCTTGCTCGGTCACCGGGAACCGGTTCCCGATCAGATCCGCCTCGGTGACGATGCCGATCAGCTCACCCGACTCGTCGACCACCGGCAGCGCGGTGAATCCCCGCTTGGCCAGCATCGCCGCCGCCTTGCCCACCGGCACCGAGGGCAGCACGGACAGTACGGACTTGGTCATGATGTCCCGGGCACGCATGGCAGGACCTTTCGTCACGGATCGGCGGGATGCGTGGGTTCGCGCATCCACCCCCGAGGCTAGGGACGGCCGACCACGTCGGGTACGGCCGAAGGTCCTCCGGGCCAACCGGTCGGACGCTCGCGTGGCCGGGAAACCGGCCTGGTTACCCTGTGGCCGACCTCGTACCCACCGCCCGGGACCACCCGCGCCTGTCGACGAACCCGGAGGGAGCCCGTGCCGTCCGGTCGAACCGAGCAGCCCACCGGCGGGCACCCGGCCACCCGTGGGCTGCCGGCCGTCCTGGCGATGCTGATGACGACCGGGTGGGCGGCCAACCACTTCGCCGCGTTGCTGCCGGTGCTGCGCACGTCGCAAAACCTGTCCGCGTCGCTGGTGGCCGGCCTGTACGGGCTGTATGCGGTCGGTCTGCTGCCCGGTCTGCTGCTCGGCGGCTCCGCGTCGGACCGGCTGGGCCGGCGGGCGGTCGCGGTGCCCGGGGCGCTGCTGGCCGCGGTCGGCACGCTGATCCTGTTGTGGTGGCACGACCCGGCCGGTCTGGTGGTGGGTCGGCTGGTGGTCGGGGCGGGCGCGGGGGCGACCTTCAGCGCGGGCACCGCCTGGGCGGCCGACCTGGGCGGCGCGACCGGGGTCACCCGGGCGGGCGTGTTCCTCACCCTGGGGTTCGCCGCCGGGCCGGTGGTCTCCGGACTGCTGGCCGAGTTCGCGCCGGCCCCGCTGGTCGTGCCGTTCGTGTTGAGCGCGGTGCTGTCGTTGGCGGCGGGGGCCGCCGCCGCCACTGTGTCGGGACGGTTGCCGCATCCACCTCCGCACGCCGTGCACCCTTCGACCGGCCCGCCGGAGACGTCCGTCCCGCCGGAGACGTCCGGCCGGCCGCGGCGGTCGGCGGGCGCGGCGCTGCGCTGGGCGTTGCCGGTGGCGCCGTGGGTGTTCACCGGGGCGACCGTCGGGGTGGTGACCCTGCCGTCCCGGCTGCCGGCCGACGCCGGCGGCCCGCTGCTCGCCGGCATCGCCGCGGGTGTGGTGCTGGGCACCGGGGTGGTGGTGCAGGCGATCGCCCGGCGGCGCAACCTCGGCCCCGGGGCCGGGGTGGTGGGCGCGCTGTCCGCGGCCGCCGGGCTGCTGCTGGCCGCGGTCGGCGGCCGGGCGCCGGGTCTGGTGCTGGTGGGGGTGGCATTCCTGCTGCTGGGCATCGGATACGGGCTGTGCATGCGGGCCGGCCTGCTCGACCTGGAACGCTGGGCGCCGCCGGCCGGCCGGGGCAGCCTCACCGGCATCTTCTACCTGGCCACCTACAGCGGGTTCGCCGTGCCGGTGGTGCTGGCCGCGCTCGACCCGGTCGCCGGAGCGACGCTGCCGCTGCTGGTGCTCGGCGGGCTCGCGGCGCTGGTGGCGGGACTGCGGTGGGCGCAGATCAGGGCCGCGACAGTGCGCTGACCCCTCAATGTCGGGCCGGCTGGGCGGCGAAGAACCCGGGGCGAGGCTCAGCCGAATCCCGGGTGACCGAAATGCCCGCAACGACCGGTTCTGGTGACCTCTGTCCGACCCTGTCCCACCCTGCGCTGATCGAAGACCCATTTCCGGCGCCGTTTTGCCCGATTCCGTTGGTCAATGATCAGCGCAACCCGCCGGGCGCGGCCGGGCCGTGGGCGGTGACGCCGAGATCTACACCAGCAGCGGAAGAAGGCTGCTCATGTGGATCTCGCCGACCAAGTCGGCGGGCAGCACACGCAACCTGGCCAGGGCCCCGACGCGACCCTCCCCAGATCCGCACCAGCAGCGGAAGAAAGCTGCTCTTGTGGATCTCGGAGCCATGCGTGCGGCTGTCAGGCGCCGAGCCGCGGGTTCACCGATTGGACGGCCCCTCCGGGGCCGGCCCGCCGATTCAACTTGGCGACGCTGGCCCCCGATGTGCCGGTTGTGGCGGCCGGGCGCTCGTCCGGGATCGGCGCCGGCTCGATGCCGGCGGCAGCGAGGCTGGACCATCCCGGCGCGCGATGCCGGCTGGGTTGATCGCGAACACGGTGGCGGCGATGCTGTGGGCGTGGAGTACGTGTCCAGAGCGCCGCGACCGCCGCTGGACGGGCTGATCGACGACCTCTACTACCTGGAGGGTGCGCCGCCGTACGCCCGGCTGACGCTGCCGCCGAGCCCGGCGGCGCTGCTCATCGTCAACCTCGGGGCGCCGTTCCGCATCCGCGCCGGCACCGACATCGAGACGGCCGAATACGCCGACGGCTGCGTGGTCACCACGCCCACCCGCGCGTTGGAGTTCGGCTACCCACTCCGGACCCGGTCCGTCGGCGTGCACTTCAAGCCGTGGGGGCCGGCACCGTTCCTGCCGATGCC
>DATDBV010000345.1:0-2605 GCA_036524715.1 Nakamurella sp.
CACGCCGGCCCTCTACAGCCAGGAACGCAGGTACGCGGTCATCTTCGTCAGTGCCGGCGCCGCGCTGTTCGTGGCCGGCGCCGTCCTGGCGTACGTGGTCATCCGCGAGGGTCTGACCGTGCTGCTCGGCTTCGGCGGCGATGCCACCATCGCCGCGCTGAGCCCGGACAGCTACTTCTCGTTCCTCATCGCCATGATCATCATCTTCGGGGTGTCATTCGAGCTGCCGCTGCTGCTGATCATGCTCAACCGGATCGGCGTGGTGTCCGGCGCGAAGCTGGCCGCCTGGCGGCGGTACGCGATTTTCGCGCTCACCGTGTTCGCCGGGCTGGTGGTACCGGGCAATGACCCGATCACCATGCTCGCGCTGGCCGTCTCCCTCGCCCTGCTGTACGAGCTGTCCGTGCAACTGGCCAAGTTCCACGATCGCCGGGTGCGGCGGCGGGAGGCGCAGTCCGAACTGGCCGACGACGAGGCGACGCCGCTGGCCGACCTACCGACCACGGTGGGTGGGTCCGCGGACACCCGGGTGCAACCGGTGGCCGCAGCCACCCCGGTCGCCGCACCGCAGCGGGTCCCCGGCGCGCCGCCGGCACCCGGTCGGCGCTCCTTCGACGATCTCGGTGATGTCACCTGATCGGCCGATCGCGACAGGCTGCGCCGTTCCCATTCGGTTGGGATGATGCCGCTACCTCGTCGACGCGCTGTGATGTGTCTCACTGCGTCCGTCCGGCGTCCGAGTTCGACCGTCAGGAGCACCACCGTGGCCACCCCCAAGATCCTCACGCACCTCACCGTCGCCGACCGGCTGGCCAAGGGAGCGGACGCGAGGGAAACAACGCCGTTGGAGAGCAATCAGGGCTGGACGCCGGCCGCCGACCGCTTCGACCCGGTCGCGCTGCTGGAGGAGCAGAACAAGACCCGGGAGCCCGACCTGGTCCCGGTCCGGCACGGCCGGATGGCGGTGTCCCCGTTCACCTTCTACCGGGGTGCGGCGAAGATCATGGCCGCCGATCTGGCCGGCACCCGCACCGCGGGACTGGACGCGCAATTGTGCGGGGACGCGCACCTGTCCAACTTCGGCGGATACGCCTCGCCCGAGCGGCGACTGGTGTTCGACCTGAACGACTTCGACGAGACGCTGCCCGGCCCGATCGAGTACGACGTGAAGCGGCTGGCTGCCAGCCTCGTCATCGCGGGCCGGAACAACGGCTTCACGGCCGAGCAGTCCGCAGCGGCCGCGCAGGCGGCGGCCAACCGGTATCGCACGGCGATGGCCGAATTCGCCCAGATGGGCACGATGGAGCTGTGGTACACGCACATTTCGGAGGACGACCTCACTTCCGCCCTTGACCGATTGGGGGCGGCGGCCAGCGCGAAGGGCAGGGAACCGGCCAAGGGCAAGGGCGCGGCGACGGACAAGGTCAAGGACAAGGGAAAGAAGGACAAGGCGACAAAGGCCATCGCGACGCAGGAGCGGGCCGATCAGGAGGCACTGGCCAAGGCGGCGCGCCGCGCGGAGAAGAACCTGGCGAAGGCCCGCACCCGTGACTCGCTGCAGGCGCTGTCCAAGCTGGGCGAGCTGGTCGACGGGCGTTACCGGATCAAGAGCCAGCCGCCGATCGTGGTGCCGCTGCGCGATTTCCCGGACACCTACAGCATCACCCTGGACGAGGTCGAACAGGTCCTGCGCGCGCAGTACCGCGAGTACCGGGAGACGCTCCAGCACGACCGTCGCCATCTGCTGGAGAACTTCTCCTACCTCGACATGGCCCGCAAGGTGGTCGGAGTGGGCAGCGTCGGCACCCGTGCCTTCATCGTGCTGCTCGAGGGCAAGGACGCGCACGACCCGCTGTTCCTGCAGGTCAAGGAGGCCACCCGGTCGGTCCTGGAGGATCATCTGCCCGCCAGCCGGTTCAAGAACCCGGGAGAGCGGGTGGTCCGGGGGCAGCGGATGATGCAGGCGACCAGCGACATCTTCCTGGGCTGGTCCAAGGGGATCCAGGCGGATCGCTATTTCTACTGGCGACAGCTGCGGGACATGAAGGCCTCGGCTGTCATCGAGTCGATGAACCCGGGGACCCTGCAGTTCTATGCCGGGATGTGCGGGTGGACCCTGGCCCGGGCGCACGCCCGATCCGGCGACGTCATCGCGCTCGCCTCCTATCTCGGCGACGGGGACGCCTTCGAAAGGGCGATCACCGACTTCGCGGTGCGCTACGCCGACCAGAACGAGCAGGACTACCAGGCCTTCACCGCCGCGATCGACTCCGGCCGGCTGCCGGTGCAGCGGGGTCTCTAGTCGGCCGAGCTTGCGAGGCCGCCATCGCGCACCTAGTCGGCCGAGCTTGCGAGGCCGCCATTGGACACGGTAGGACGGCGCTGAAGACCCGCCCGGCGACGCAGGAGCCGGGTTGGTCAGCGCCGCCCCCAGGCCCGTGTGACACTGCTGTCCGCCCGCTCACTTCCGAAAGGCCCGTCATGACCGAACCCATCGACGAACTCGGCCCGGTCGATTACCTCGTGGTCGAGTTCCCCGGCAGCCAGTTCAACGGCGAGATCCTCCCCGAGCTGCTGGCCCTGGTCCGACACGGCGTGGTCCGGA
>DATDBV010000346.1:0-10666 GCA_036524715.1 Nakamurella sp.
GGTTGGCCAGTGGCGCGGGCCTGCTGACCGGCCCGACGTCGGTCATCCTGCGTGGCCTGAGCGCCATGATCTGCCTGCCGTACGACCGGGCTGTCCCGGCGGTCCGCGCGGCCATGGCCCAGATCGGCCGGCTGGACGATCACGAGATGATGCAGATGGGCACGGCCATCGCGTCGCTGACCACGTTCCTGTGCGATATACCCTGGCGGGACGCGGCTCTGGACCGGGCGGCGGATGCGGCCCGCCACGCCGGCGCCCTGCAGGCGCTGGACTCCCTGCTGTGGGTCATCTCGTTGGCCCAGCTCACCGGCGGCAGCGTGCAGCGCGCGACGACGTGCATCGAGGACGTGCGCAACGTGCGGCGGGCGATGGGCTACGACAGTGAGCACGTCGCCAACGCGGCCCTGCTGGCCTGGACCGGAGCCCCCCGCGAGGTCGTCCGGCAGATCGGCGCGGGAGCCGCCGCGGTGGGGTTCGGCGGCGTCGGCGCCTCCGCGACCTGGGCGTTGGCCGTCCGCGACCTGGCCGAGGGGCACTACCGGGACGCTTACCGCGGGCTGCGGCCGCAGGTGACCGACCCCTTCCTGCAGGTGACACCGCTGCAGTTCGCCGACTTTGCCGAGGCCGCCGTGCGCAGCGGGCACCGGAGCGAGGCCGTCCCCTATGTCGAGGAACTGGGTCGGCGGGCCGCGGTCAACGGCTCGACGTGGCTGCGCGGTCTCGCCCAACGCAGCCGGGCGTTGATCAGCCCGGACCGGGAGGCGGAAAGCCACTTCCGGGCGGCGGTCGGAACGCTGGAGGCGACGACCGCACCGGTCGACATCGGGCGGGTCCACCTGCTGTACGGGGAGTGGCTGCGCCGTATGCGGCGGCGTCGCGAGGCCCGGCATCACCTGCAGGTCGCGCTGGAGCAGTTGAACCGGGGTGGCGGCGCGATCTTCGCCGATCGGGTGCGCGCCGAGATCGAGGCCACCGGTGTGCCGGCCGGGTCCGCGGTCGACCACGAGCCCCACGGGCTGACCGCCCAGGAACTGGCCGTCGCCCGACAGGCCGCCGCCGGCCGCACCAACGCCGAGATCGCCGCCGGCATGTTCATCAGCCCGAACACGGTCGACTACCACCTGCGCAAGGTGTTCCAGAAGTTCGGCATCTCCTCGCGTCGGCAGCTCGCCGACCGGCTGGATCCGGGGGGCGGACCGACTACGTGACTCACGTGGTCCGCAGCCGGATCGCGCGGGTCCAGGATGGTCCCAGGAACAACCGGGGAGGACGAGATGCCATTTGTCACCGCCGATGACGGCGCCGAGATCTTCTACAAGGACTGGGGGATCGACGGAACACCGGTTCTGCTCAGCCACGGATGGCCGTTGAATTCCGATGCCTGGGACGCGACCGCGCTGTTCCTGGCCACCAACGGTCATCGGGTGATCGCCCATGACCGGCGCGGCCATGGCCGGTCCAGCCAAACCTGGCACGGCAACGAGATGGACACCTACGCGGACGATCTGGCCACCCTGATCGACGCGTTGGACCTGCGTGAGCTGACTCTGGTCGGGCACTCCACCGGCGGCGGCGAGATCGTGCGCTACCTGGGACGGCACGGCAGCGCGCGAGTCGCCAGGCTGGTGCTCGTCGCGGCCGTGCCGCCGCTGATGCTGCGCACCGACGACAATCCCGCAGGGCTGCCGATCGAGGTGTTCGACCAGATCCGGGCGGGCGAGCTGGCCGGTCGCGCACAGCTGTACCGAGACCTGGCCGACGGGCCGTTCTTCGGGCACAACCGCAACAACGACGTCGACCGCGGTTTCCGGGACGCATTCTGGTTGCAGAGCATGGCCTGCGGCCACCGCGGCGCCTTCGAGTGCATCAGCGCGTTCTCCGCCACCGACTTCCGCCCCGATCTGGCCAGGATAGACGTGCCCACCCTGGTCATTCACGGCGACGACGACCAGATCGTACCGTTCGAGGTGGGCGGCCAACGATCGGCGGCGATGATCGCCGGGGCGGAGCTGAAGATCTACGCCGACGGCGCACACGCGCTGCCGGACACCGCCCGCGACCGACTGCACGCCGACCTGATCGAGTTCATCGACTCCTGAATCCCGACAACCCCTACCCAAGAAGGAGTTCCGGCATGACGCAGACCCGACCCGACACGGTGGTGCTCGTCCACGGCCTGTGGATGACCCCGCGCAGCTGGGAGAACTGGGTGGAGTACTACCAGGCGAAGGGCCTGACCGTGCTCACCCCGGGATACCCCGGGTTCGACATCGAGGTCGAGGCGCTGCGCGAGAACCCAGAGGTGATAGCCGATCTCAAGGTTCCCGAGACGGTCGACCATCTCGCCGGGGTGGTCGAGAGCGTCGACACGCCACCGATCATCATGGGCCACTCGTTCGGTGGGACGCTCACCCAGCTGCTGCTGGCCCGCGGTCTGGGCTCCGTCGGCGTGGTGATCGACTCGGCACCGACCGAGGGTGTGCGGGTGAATCCGATATCCCAGGCCCGCTCGCTGTTCCCGGCGTTGAAGAACCCGGCGAACCGACACCGAGCGGTGGGATTCACGCCCGAGGAGTTCCACTACGCGTTCACCAACACGCTCTCGGCGGAGGACTCGAAGCAGGTGTGGGACCGGTACGCCATCGCCGCCCCCGGTTACTGGGTGTGGGAGTACGGGCTGTTCGCCAACTTCAAGCCCGGCCACCAGGACACCTGGGTCGACTTCTCGGCCGACCGGGCGCCGCTGCTGTTCATCGCCGGGGGCGAGGACCACATCATGCCGCCGTCGGTGAACCGGTCGAACGCCAAGCACTACCACAAGTCCCCGGCGCTGACCGAGTACTTCGAGTTCGAGGGCCGTGATCACTGGACCTGCGCCGCGCCCGGCTGGGAGGCGGTCGCCGACCACGCCCTGGACTGGGCGCTCGAGCACGCGCGGACCGACCGGCCGTGGGTGACCACCGGGTGAACGGGTCGAGGTGGTGGGCGGGGGCGCGGTCAGGACCGGAGCAGCGATCGGGCGCCGTCGCCGTCGGCGCCGAGCAGGTCCACCGCGTCCGCCGTCCGCGCGAGCACCTCGGCGTCCGCGGCCGCCGAGTCGGAGCAGACGGCCCCCGCGCCCAGCGCGCACCATCGGTGCGGGGGGTCAAGCGGGTGGAAGGAGGCGACCCAGGCGAGGTCGGTCGTCGACCAGCGTCCGGCCTCGTCCAGGGTGAAGGACACCTGCAGCAGCAGCCCCTCCCGCGTCTGCGGGACCGGCGTCTCGTGCGCCGCGATCGTGTTGCCCAGCCCGTACGCCACCCACTTGCCGTTTATCCGCTCCAACGGTTGCACGACGTGCGCGTGGTGCCCGTAGACGAAATCGACGGCGGGATCCGCGAGCAGATCGCGGGCGCGCTGCCGCTGGGCCGCCGTGGGTTCGGACACGTACTCGGCGCCGTCGTGCAGCGCCACCAGCACCAGTTCGGCCCCGGACTCCTTGGCGCTGCGGGCGTCTGCGAGCAGCTCCGCGGTTTCGATGACGTCGACCTGCCACGGCCGGTCGGGAGGACCGGTATTGAGGTCGTAGGTCGCTGAGAGCACGGCGACCCGCGCGCCCGGTGCGTCCAGCACCAGGGGAACCGCCGCCTCCTCCGCGGAGCGGTACGAGCCGCTGTGCGCGAGACCGGCCGCGTCGAGGGCGTCCAGAGTGCGCTCGTTCCCCGCGGTTCCCTGGTCCAGCGTGTGATTGCTGGCCGTGGTGCACGCGTCGTAGCCGACTCCGGCGAGCCCGCTGAGCACCTGCGGCGGCACCGAGAACAGCGGATAGCCCTCGAACGGGCCTGCGGCGGGCGCGACCGGTGTCTCCAGGTGGCACACGGCGAGATCGGCGGCTGCCACAAAGTCCCGCTGGGCCGCGAGCATCGGGCCGAAGTCGACGGTCGTCCCGCCGCCATCCGTCCGGGCCTGCTGCACCAGGGGCGGATGCACCAGCACGTCACCGGTGAGCGCGACCGTCACGCAACGGACGCCCGGACATCCGACGTCGGGCTGGGGGCTTGGGGTCGGCGGAGCCGGATCGCCGGGGGCGGATTCCGCGGGAGCACCACCGCACCCGGCGAGCATCACGGCCGCGACCACGGCGAACAGGACGCCTGCCAGTGGCCGAATCTCCATGCGCCGTTGCATGGCTGGGAGTCTGGCGGGTGGCGCCGCGCGGAGCCCGGCGACGCGCCGGTGGATCAACCGACACCTCGATGGGCCTCAGCCGGCCCCGAGGTAGGCGCTGACCCCGTCCGCGATGCCCTGCGCCATCTGCTGCTGCCCGGTCGACGAACTCATCAGCGCCGCGTCGGACGAGTTGCGCATGTTGCCCATCTCGACCATCACGGTCGGCCGGGTGGACAGGTTCAGCCCGGCCAGATCCCCGCGCTTCCACAGGCCGGCTGAGCCCAGATGGTTCGAAGGGGACAGCCCCCCGTTCACCAGCGCATCCCGCATCGTGCTCGCCAGCGCGTCGGACTTGCCGGCCATGGGCGCGCCCGCCGGCGCCCGTTCCGCGGTCATCACGTAGAAGCCCTGCGCGCCCGCGTCGTCCCCGTCTCCGTGAACCGAGACGACCGCGGCGGCGTTCGCGTCGTTGCCGAACGCGGCCCGTTTGTTCACACACGGCCCCACCCCGTCGTCGCTGGTTCGGGTCATCCGCACGTCATAGCCTCTGGCCTGCAGGATCGACTGCAGCCGGGTGGACACCCCCCAGGTGAACTCGTGCTCGGTGTAGCCGGCGTTGGTCGACGTGCCGGTGGTGTTGCACGGCTTGGTCTGCCCGAAGCCGGCGTCCACCAGCGCGTTGATGGTGCCGGGGTTGGCGGCGTTGGCGCCGTTGTGGCCGGGATCGATCACCACGACCCGGCCACCGCCGGTCGCGGCCGGTTGCTGTTCGGGTGCCGGGTCGGCGGTCTGCGCCGGCTCCTGCGGCTCGGGTTGGGCCGGTTCCGACTCGGTGTAGTCGTCGTCGGGCAGGTCGAGCGCCTCGGTGGTCTGTTCCGGGGTGGGCTCCGCCGACGACGTGCTCGGCTCGGGTGTCGGGGCCGGGGTGGGCGATTCGCTCGACGGTGTGGTCAGGCCCGGCACGGTGACCGGACTGGCCGACGCGGCGGCGCTGCTGGTCGGGGAGAAGCTGGTGCTGGGCGGCTCGGCCGTCTGGTCGGGGGCGGCACAGGAGACCAGGAGCAGCGTTGCGGCGGCCGCGATGCCCACGCCGATCCGTCTCCGACGATCGCGCCCACCGTGTTGACCCATGGTGGCTACTGTGCCATCGGGGTGCGTGCGGCCCGGGTAGGTCCGGCGGCGTTTGCCCGGATGCCCGGCTACTACTGTGGCCGATGACTGGTGCGGTCGCCCTCCGCCCGCCGGAACGGAGAACCAGATGCTGCCCGGAATGCCAGATTTCTCCCAGATCCTCATGCAGGCCCAGCAGATGCAGGCCGAGATGGAGCGGGCGCAGGCCTCCCTGTCCGAGCAGGAGGTCACCGGCACCGCCGGCGGTGGCCTGGTCACCGCCGTGGTCAACGGGGGCGGCGACCTGCTGCGGCTGTCCATCGACCGGTCCGTCGTCGATCCCGCCGACGTCGAGACCCTCGAGGACCTGGTGGTGGCCGCGGTGCACGACGCCCGGCGCGGGGCACAGGACATCGCCAACGACGCCATGGGCGGGGTGGCCGGGTCCCTGGATCTGTCGTCGATCGGGCTGTCGCTGCCCGGGTTCGGGCCGCCTGCCGATGAGGACGACGAGGACGACTATGACGACGAGGACGAGTACGACGACGATGAGGACGACGAGCTGGCCGGGGTGACCGAGATCGACGTGATCACCGTCGAGGTCGTCCCCGAGGACTTCGACGGCTCCGACGGCTCCGACGACGAGGCGCCGCGGCCCGGGCCGAGCGGAGCCTGAGTGGCGGTCTACGAGGGTCCGGTCCAGGACCTGATCGACGAACTCGGCCGGCTCCCCGGCATCGGCCCCAAGTCGGCTCAGCGCATCGCGTTCCACCTGCTCACCGCCGACCCGGCCGACCTCACCCGGTTGCAGGCCGCGCTGCAGCGGGTCAAGGACGAGGTCCGGTTCTGCCAGGTCTGCGGCAACGTGGCGGCCGACGAGAAGTGCCGGATCTGCGCGGACCCCGCCCGGGAGGACGCGGTGATCTGCGTCGTCGAGGAACCAAAGGACGTCGCCGCGGTCGAGCGGACCCGCGAGTTCCGGGGCAAGTACCACGTGCTCGGCGGGGCGATCTCGCCGATCGACGGCATCGGCCCCGACCAGTTGCGCATCGCCCCGCTGCTCACCCGGATCGCCGAACCCGGCGTCCGCGAGGTCATCCTGGCCACGGACCCCAACCTGGAGGGGGAGGCCACCGCCACCTACCTGACCCGGCTGCTACAGCCGTTCCCCGGCCTGACCGTCACCCGGCTGGCCAGCGGCCTCCCGGTGGGCGGGGATCTGGAGTACGCCGACGAGGTGACCCTGGGCCGGGCGTTCGCCGGCCGCCGTTCGGTCGATGCCTGAACCGGAACACCCCGAGGCCGATCCGGGTCACGAACCGGCCGATGACGCCACCTCGACCGGAACCGGCGGGATCTACCGCCTGCGGGACCAGCTGCGGGTGACGCTGCGGGCCCTGGAGCCGGACGACACCCAGCCGATGCCGCGGATCAGCCCCGAGCCGCTGCCTACCCCGCCCGACCTGCTCGAGCTGCTGCGGGCGCTCGGGGTCGCGCTGCTCAACAGCGCGGACTCGGCGGCCACCGCCACCCAGACCCTGCAGGAGGTCGCCGCCGCCTACGACGTCGACCTGCAGGCAATGGTGCTGCCGACCGGGATCCTGCTGCGGTCCAGCCGGTCCGAGGTGGACCTGGTCACCGTGCCCAACCGGGATCTGCGGCTGGATCAGATCGCGCAGGTGAACCACCTGGTCGACCTGCTGAAGACCGGACGGATCACCCCGACCGCGGGGCTCGAGCGGCTGGACCGGATCCTGAGCTCCAAGCCTCGATTCGGTCCCTGGGTGGTTCTGATCGGCCAGATGATCCTGGCCGTCGGGTTCGGCCTGCTGCTCAACCCCGACCTGCTCGGCCTGCCGTTCTACGCTGCATTGGGGCTGTTCGTCGGGGTCCTGCGCCTGATGGCCGGTCGGTGGGCGACGCTGTCGGTCGCCCTGCCGGTGATCGCCGCGTTCCTGGTCACCGTGCTGGCGGTGAAGGTCGTCGCGCCGTTCGTCGACGACGACCCGATCCGGCTGGTGGTGCCGGCCCTGGTCACCTTCTTTCCCGGGGCAACCCTGACCATCGCCACCATCGAGTTGGCCGGCGCGCAGATCGTGTCCGGCGCCAGCCGGCTGGTTTGGGGGATGTCGCAGCTGCTGCTGCTGGCCTTCGGGGTGTTCGCCGGGCTCAACCTGGTCGGCTATCCGGCGGCGTCGGGCGTGGCCCAGGCTGGAGCCTGGGCGCCGTGGGTCGGGGTCGCCCTGGTCGGCGTCGGCTACATGCTGTTTGCCAGCGCGCCGCCGGGTGCGTTGGTCTTCCTGTGGATCGCGCTGTACGGGTCGTACGCCGCGCAGGCGCTGGGCGCCTTCTGGCTGGAGCCGGCGTTGTCCGGGCTGGTCGGCGGCCTGGTGATCGTTCCGCTGACGCATCTGCTGGCAAAGTTCCCGCACAGCCCGCCGGAGGCGGTCCTGCTCCTGCCCGCCTTCTGGCTTCTGCTGCCCGGGGCGCTCGGCTTCCGCAGCGTGTCCAGCCTGGCGATGGGGGTGCCGGGCGGCGCGCAGGATCTGGTCGTCACCGGCATCTCGGTCTTCGCCGTGGCCGTCGGCGTGCTCGTGGGCATGTCGATCACCAAGGACGCCGGGGCGATCCGGCGGACCTGGCGGCTGCCAGTGCTGCGCCGACGGTCGCGGCGGCGGATCGTCGGCCGCTGAATCGATCCGCCTACGATGGGTGACCCCGCGAGGCGGTGGCGGAAGTGGAGGGCATGGTGGTGACGGATTCCCCGGACGAGGTCGCGCTCGCCGTCGACATCGGTGGCACCAAGGTGGACGCCGCGCTGATCACGCTTGACGGTCGGGTGCTGCGGGAGACGATCGCGCGGCGACCGACCGGTCGGACATCCACCCGCGAGCAGATCGCGCAGTCGATCGTGGACGCCGCGGCGGCGGCCGTGGCCGCCGCGAAGCCCGGCCAGCGCGTGCGGGACATCGGGATCGGCTCGGCCGGTCCCATCGACCGTCCGACCGGTTCGGTCTCCCCGGTGAACCTGCCGACCGCGCGGGGGATGATCGTCACCGATCTGCTGTCCGGGTTGGTCCCCGACGTTCCGATCGCGCTGGCCCTGGACGGTACCTGCATCGCGCTGGCCGAACACTGGCTCGGCGAACTCGCCGGCTGCGCCAACGGCATGGCCATGGTGGTGTCGACCGGAATCGGGGGCGGCTTCATCGCCAACGGCCGGCCGGTCACCGGGACCTCGGGCAACGCCGGCCACATCGGGCAGATCCGGGTGCGGACCCGGGACGCCGACGACCCGGAGGCCAGCACCCTGGAGGCCATCGCGGCCGGTCCCGGCACCGTCGCCTGGGCCCGGGCGCAGGGCTGGGACGGCCGCACCGGGGAGGACCTGGCCGCCGCCTATCGAGCCGGGTCGACGATCGCCGAGCGAGCGGTGGCCCGCTCGGCCGCGGCGGTGGGCGAGGCCATCGCCACCGCCACCACCCTGTTCGATCTGGAAACGGTGGCGCTGGCCGGCGGTTTCGTCAACGTCGCGGACGATTACATCGACCGGGTCGCTGCCGGCGTGCAGGACTCGGCCCTGCATCCCTACGCGCGGGCGGTGCGCGTCACCCGATCCTCGCTCGGGGGCGACGGCCCGCTGCTGGGGGCCGCCGCACTGATCCTGGGCTGACCCGAATCGGCCGAGCCCGACCACCGGCCCATCCGCGTCGCGCCGCGATCCCGGCCCGCACCGCGCCCGGCAGCGGAGGGTCAGCCGTCGGGGGCGGCGAGCAGGCGGTTCAGTTCGCGACCGGCCCCGTCGTAGCCGGCGTCCCAGATCCGTTGCAGCTCGCCAAGGTCCGCCCGCGCAAGGGCGCGCCGGGTGAGCAGTTCACCGGCGTGCATGCTGCCCTCGTCCAGCAGCTCGCTCAGCTCGTCCGTGTTGTCACCGGCGTCGGCCAGATCGGCCAGCCGGTCCAGCGCCAGCTCGTTGCCCTCGTCCGCCAGCGCGCGCAGGGTGTCCCGGTCGAACGTCGTCATGCCTGGATTCTGAACGTTGCCCGAGGGGCAAGGTCAAGCCATGATCGGGCGGTGCTCACCATCGGCCAGCTCGCCAGATATGTCGGGGTGTCCACCAAGACGATCCGCGTCTATCACGAGAAGGGCCTGCTGCCCGAACCCGGACGGGACTCCTCCGGCTACCGTCGGTACACCGCGCGGGACGCCATCGAGCTGATCAAGATCCGCACGCTGGCCGAGGCCGGGGTGCCGTTGGCCCGGATCCGGGAGCTGCGCGCCGCGCCGACGGCCGACTTCCATTGGGCGCTGGACCGGATCGACGCCGATCTCGGGGACCGGATCGACCGGCTACGGCTGACCCGGGAGCGGTTGCGGGGGCTGCACTCCGGCCCACCGGCGGCATTGCCCGCCGACGTCGTCGCGCACCTCGACGGCCTGCCCGCCCTCGGCTTCAGCGACGGGTGGGTGGACCTGGAGACCGATCTGTGGATCCTGGTGTTCGCCACCCACCCGGACCAGGGGCCGGACCTGTTCCGCGACCAGGCCCAGTCGCTCGTCGACCCCGATCTGCGACGGATCTACCTCGACTACGACCGCTGCCGCGACCTGGACCCGGCCGATCCCCTCGTGGATGAGCTTGCCCGGCGCATCGTCGACGCCACCCGTCGGCGTTACGGCCCGGGGGTGCCGCCCGGCCAGGACGCCAACTCGCCGATCCCCGCGCTGATCCAACAGTCGGTGAACTCGATGTCGCCGGCCTGGCGGCGGCTCGACGCACTGATCCGGGCCATGCTGGCCGGTCGACCTGCCGGCGTCGGCGAATGATCATCGCCGCGCTGGGGAGTTCGTTCGCCGCCGGGCCGACCCTCGAACCGGTCGCCGACCGGGCGGCGATGCGGTCGGCGGACAACTATCCGCACCTGCTGGCCGGCTTGCTGGGCGCGTCGTTGGTGGATCTGACGGTGTCCGGGGCCACCACAGCAACCATCCTGGACACGCCGCAGGTGATCGCGCCGCGGGTGCGGTTCGCGCCGCAGATCGACGGGCTGCCGGTGGGCGCCGACCTGGTCACCATCACGGCGGGGGGCAACGACCTCAAGTTCATCGGTTCGATGGTGTTCACCGCTTGGCGGCGGCACGATCCGGCTGGTGCGCTGACGAAACTGATGCGGGCCGATTACCCGGACGGCGTGCCCACCGCGACGCCCGGCGTCGTCGCGGAGGTCGCCGCCGGGTTGGCCCGGATCGTCGCCGCGGCCCGGAGCCGCGCGCCGGGGGCCCGGGTGTTGCTGGTCGACTACCTGACCGTGCTCGATGCGCATTCAGGTTCGGCCGTTGTCGATTTCGCGGCGGACGAGCTCGACGCGTTCCGCGCCTTGCAGTCCGCGCTGGTGCACGCCTACCA
>DATDBV010000347.1:0-4138 GCA_036524715.1 Nakamurella sp.
GGAGCCCGTGGTTACGCAGGTGGTCGTCGGTGTTGTGGATGACGACGGACAGCGCGATCCGTCGCCACAACTGACGCAGGTCCGCGGCGGTGTCGACGCCGACCTCGGCGAGCGCCTCCGCGAAGTCGACGTAGTCACCGGACTGGCGGTCGGCTGCGCCCAGCAGGGTCATCGCACTCCAGTAGCCGATGCGGGTGTCCGTGATCCGGTCGAACCGATCCAGGAGCAGCACGGCTCGCCCGTCCACGTGGATCAGTCGGCGTCTTGGGACAATCACCCCGGCTCGTTCGGCGATGTCCAGGGCAGTCGCCTCCCAGGCGATGACGTCCCATTCGTCCGTGGGCTTGGGGAACTTGGCCACCAGCAGTCGCTCGCCATCGCGGACCGACGCCTTCGGACGGGCGCCGCCCAACGTGCCGGTTCCGGCTCCCAGCAGGACTTTGATCGCTTCCAGGTCGTCCGGGTCATTGGACAGCCGGTCCGACGCCCGCAGCAGCGCGGGCAACTCGATGAGCTTGGGAACAGCGCGATCGGTTGCGAGCCAATCCTCGGTGCCCGGCGGTCGGAACCGCAGGGCCCCCTGCCTGGTCAGGTCACTGACGCCCACCAGGTAGTCGGTGTCGTCCACGGCCGGCTGCGTGCGGCGGTCCTGTGCCGCCTGCGCACGGGCCCGCTTCTGGATCAGGTTGCGGCCCCAGCGGTCCGGGGCGCAGTCGGCGAACGCCCTCGGCAGACCGTCGGTGTGCAGCGGCCCCAGGACCAGGTCGAGGTCGGGGTCCAAGGCATAGGAGTTGGGCAGGGTCAGATAGGCAGGACGGTAGGTGAACGTCGTCGACAGCGATCGTCCCCGGCGTACGAAGTGAGCGGTTCCGGCCACGGCGGTCCGGCCGTCGATCTGCACGCCGACCTCGAGTCGGCCAACCGTCACTGCCGCACTCTGGTCGGAAGCACCTGATCGGCGCGAGCCCGGCCCAGGTCGGTGCTGTACGGATCGAGCGCCTCCACGAGGCGGTCGAGTTGACCGAGCACTCGGGCGACGTTGAGCATCGTCTCCATCGACACCCCGCCGTCCCCCGTCTCCAGCCGGCGCAGGGTCCCGCGGTCGATGCCGGCGCGCTCCGCGACCTGTTGTGCGGTCAGGCCAAGCAGCAGACGCCACGTCCGCACATAAGCGCCGACTTCCTTCGAGGCGCGCTTCACCCGGGCCGGCGTGGGTCGTCGCACGAGACCTCCAATGAAGCGGGGATACACCACTTTAGCCCTTAAAGCGGTCTATTCGCATCATTGTGCCGAGATCTCAGCGGTCACGCCGTCGACCACAGGGTCGCTGACCCTGGTGGAGAGTGCGATCGGCCGGCTACCTTCGGACGTTCCGTCCAAGATGCCTCACGAGTGTGCGACGGCGGCCCGCTGCACCGGTAGCGCCTCGAGGTAGCGCTTGGTGAAGGCGTCGAAGCCGGCGACGTCGGCCGGGTCGGGCTTGATCTCGTCCAGTTCGGCCCCGGCGAACACCTGGGTGGCCAGGTAGTCGGCCAGGCTCTGCTCGGGGGCATGCCGGGTGAGGTATGCGGCGAGCAGGGCCATCCCCCACGGGCCGCCCTCGGAGGCGGTGGCGCCGACGGAGACGGGGGTGTCGATCGCCGCGGCCAGGAACCGTTGGGCAACGCCCTTGGTGGCGAACAGGCCGCCGTGGGCGAACATGGTGTCCAGGCGAACGCCCTCGTCCTTGGTCAACACGTCCATTCCGATGCGCAGGGTGGCCAGGGCGGCGTACAGCTGGGTGCGCATGAAGGTGGCGAGGTCGAACGTGCTGTCGGGGGAGCGCAGGAACAGCGGCCGGCCCTCGTCCAGGCCGGTGACGGGCTCACCGGACAGGTAGTTGAACGCCATCAGGCCGCCGCCGTCGGCGGCCCCGTCCAGCGCCGACCGGAACAGTGTCCGGAAAACCGTGGACGTATCGATGGGAGTGCCGGCGGCCGCGGCGAACTCGGCGAACAGGCCCGCCCAGGCGTCGAGTTCGCTTGCGCCGTTGTTGCAGTGGGCCATCGCCACCAGATCCCCGGCCGGGGTGGTCACCAGGTCCAGCTCGTGGTGGACCGCGGTCAGCTCACCCTCCAGGACAACCATGGCAAAGATGCTGGTTCCGGCGCTGACGTTGCCGGTGCGCGGCGCGACGGAGTTGGTGGCCACCATCCCGGTGCCGGCGTCACCCTCCGGCGGGCACAGCGGAGCCCCGGACTGCAGCGTGCCCGATGGATCCAGCA
The DNA here is from genome assembly GCA_036524715.1 of Nakamurella sp. GTDB lineage: Bacteria > Actinomycetota > Actinomycetes > Mycobacteriales > Nakamurellaceae > Nakamurella. Next base: position 2,265 of record DATDBV010000347.1, read on the forward strand.
GGCGGGCGCCGGCGTCGGTCAGCGTGCCGGCCGGGTCGCCGGCCCGGCGGATGGTCGGCAGCAGGTCGGTCAGCCCGACCGTGAATCCGTGTCCGGCGGTCAGGTCGTCGAATTTGTCGAGCATGGTGGCGTCGTAGCCGCCGGTGGTGATGTCGATGGGGAACATGCCGCTGGCGTCGCCGATGCCGAGCACCCGCTCGCCGGTCAGCTGCCAGTGCACATACCCGGCCAGTGTGGTCAGGTGCGCGATCCGCCCGACATGGTCCTCGTCGTCCAGGATGGCCTGGTACAGGTGCGCGATGCTCCAGCGGTGCGGAATGTTGTGGCCGAACAGGGGGCTGAGTCGTTCGACGGCCGGCCCGGTGTTGGTGTTGCGCCAGGTGCGGAACGGGGCGAGCAGTTGCCCGTCGGCGTCGAAGGCGAGGTAGCCGTGCATCATCGCGGAGACGCCGAGCGCGCCGACCGTGGACAGTTCGACTCCGTGCCGTTGCCGGACGTCGGCGGCCAGGGACGCGTAGCAGTCCGCCAGACCGGCCCACACCGACTCCAGGGAGTATGTCCAGCGGCGGTCGACGAACTGGTTCTCCCAGCCGTGGCTGCCCACCGCCAGCGGCTCGTGATCCTCGCCGATGAGCACGGCCTTGATCCGGGTCGAGCCCAGTTCGATGCCCAGGGCGGTGCGTCCGACGGCGATCGCCCGGCGCGCGGCGCCGTCGGGCGCCATGTCGGTCACCATGTCAGTGGTCATGTCCTGTCGCTTTCGGTCGGGCCGCTCGGCGTTGGTCGAGGGTATGCGCCCATCTGACGCGGGGCGGGGAAGCTCACTCGACGGGCTCGATCCGAAGCCAGAAACCGTGTGCGGCGCCGGGTGCCAGCGTGATCAGATCGACGCTCGAGCGGAAGGCGTCGGGTGGACAGGTCATCGGTTCGACCGCCAGGGCGCGGCGGGTCAACCGCGGGAAGCGGTCCCCGGGGATGCACAGCTGCAACCAGGGGCAGGTGCGGTCCCAGGTCATGCCGGAACCGATGCCGTCGGCGTCGACGAGCGTCAGCCGGGCGAAGCCGCTTTCGTCAAAGGCGATGTCGGTGAACGCGTGGTCGACATCGACGCCGGCGAGTTTGGTCGGCTCGCGGAAGTTCAGCCGCGGGTCGGTGTCGCTGACGAAGCCGGGCAGCAGCCGTTCCGGGTCGACGGTGAGGTACCGGGCGGCGGGGGAGGACAGGATCCAGTCGTCCACTCCGCTTCCGCCGGATCCGGCCACCAGGTAGGGGTGGAACGAGCCACCGTAGGGTGCCGCACGGTCCCCCACGTTGGTGGCGGTCAGCCGGAACGACAGGCCGGCGTCGGACAACGTGTAATCGACGGCCAGGTCCAGGGTGAACGGATACCCGGCGGCCGGGCGCAGGCGATGGGTGAGTCGGGCGCTGTCGCCGGAGTGGTCGACCAGCGTCCACGGCACGTCGGAGACCAAGCCGTGCAGCGCGTTCCCGCGGTCGGGTTCGGTGAGGGGAAGCTGGAACTCGGTGCCGTCGAAGGTGTATCGGCCGTCGCCGATGCGGTTGGGCCACGGCGCCAGCACGGCGCCCTGGTATCCGACCGGGGCGTCGCCGGCGGCGTGCCCGGCGATCAGGGGGCGGCCGGCCGACTGCACGTCGGCCAGACCCGCTCCGGTTCGGACGATCACGGCTCGTAGGTCGGCATGCCGGAGCGTGATTCCGCGGGCGTCAGGGTGCACGGTCGGCTCCTTCGGTGGTGGAATACGAGGGCGGGCGGAATACGAGGGCGGGCGGAATACGAGGGCGGGCGGAATACGAGGGCGGGCGGAATGGGAGGGCGGGCGGAATGGGAGGGCGGGCGGAATGGGAGGGCGGGC
>DATDBV010000348.1:0-9792 GCA_036524715.1 Nakamurella sp.
CCGCGCGGACCGCGAGAGCCGTGGTGGCGGCCAGCGCGTCGCTCACCGAAGACCCGGCCCCGACGCCGGCCAGGTCGAGGACGGACAGCCGGACACCCGTGGTGGTGGTCAAAGATGAAGTACTCACGCTCGGTGACAACCGCGGTCGGGTCCCAGGTGTTCCCGATCAGTTCGGCGAGTAGGTCCCCCGGGACAGCTCCTCCCCCGCCCGCGACGACAGCTGACCGATCAGGGCGATCTCCCGGCGGAGGAACTCCGCGGCCAGGTTCAGCCGGTCGCCGACGCTCGGCGCCTCGAGCAGGCGCTGCCGGTCGGCGAGTTCGAGCGCCATGACCTCGGCGATCAGGTAGGAGCAGTCCACCGGCTCATCGGGCAGGGTGAACGGCGAATCAGATCGGCGGCCCTGGGCCTGGAGCATGACCCGCCGGTAGCGGTGGAACAACCGGGACGTCGAGGCGACCAGCGCCGCATCGTCTGGCGACGGCGACTCGGGCAGGAACTCCACGTCGGCCTGGTCGGTCCGGTCGGCAACCGGCGGATGAACGCGCCGGATCGCGAAGCGTCGGACGCCCCTGGTCATGATGTCGAACCGACCGTCGGCATGGGGCACCACTCCGACCAGTTCGGCGGTGCAGCCGACCTGATAGAGGTTCTGCACGCCGTGCGCGCCCACTTCGCGGCCGGTTCGGATGGCAACCACCCCGAACTCGGGCGCTTCGTCGGCCTGCCGGATCAGGTCCTGCACGAGCCGCCGATACCGTAGCTCGAAGACGTGCAACGGCAGCCGGCCGCCGGGGAACAACACCGTGCCCAGCGGAAACAACGGCAGGGTGATCGCGGTCATCCTGCCCAACCTACGACCGGGCTGTTGACCGCATGGTCGGTCAGACGTCCTGGAGCGGATGTGGGGACCCGTGCTCCTCCGCGGGCCGGCGGTGGTAGGCCTTGATGTGGTCGCCCAGACCGTCCAGCCGCTCCTGGCGACCGTCGGCACCGTGCCCGGCACCCACCCAGGTCACGTACACCCGCTGGTCGTCCGGACGCAGCGACTGGAACGCGTCGAGCGCCCCCTGATCGGATTCCAGCACCGCGGCCATGTCCTCGGGCACCGCCACGCCCTTGTCAGTGATCATCGTCAATCCCCTCTCGCTGTTGATCCTGCGTCGATCACACGCTGTGTTGATCTTCGCCAGGTCAAGTCTGCCCCTCGTCGGGCGAGCTTGCCAGGAGCCGATCGGCCCGGTCGGCGAAGAAATCGCGTTCGGCGCCGGTTCGGGCCAGTTCCGCCGCGGTCAACCAGGCGTTCCGGCTCTCCTCGGACCGGCCGAGTTCGTCGAGCAGGGTGGCCCGGGCCCCGTGCGCATAGGGGTAGCGGTCCAGACCACCCAGCGCCAGCACCTCGTCCAGGTCCCGCAGCCCGACCGCCGGCCCGCTCAGGTGGGCCATCGCCACGCACCGTGCCACCGCCAGGGTGGGTGACGGCTCGACCGACAGCAGCGCCCCGTACAGGTCGACGACCCGGCGCCAGTTGGTCGCGGCCAGGCTGGGCGCCACCGCGTGTTCGGCGGCAATCGCGGCCTGCGCCGCCATCGGACCGAGGTGATCGCGAGACCCGGCCAGCGCCGCCCGGGTGAGCAGGAGCCCCCGACGGATCTGCTCGCGGTCCCACCGGCGCCGGTCGACGTCGGCCAATAGGACCTGTTGCCCGTCGTCGCCCAGCCGGCCGCCGGCCCGGGCCCGGGTGAGCAGGATCAGCGCCAGCAGGCCGGTGAACTCGGGGTCACCCGGGCGCAGCACTCGCAGCGCGGTGGCCAGGTACTGGGCCCGGTCGGCCAGGTCGTCGTCGGTCAGCTCGGCGCCGGCCCCGGCGGTGTGACCCAGGGTGAACGCCAGGTACACCACGCGCCGGACCGTCGGCAGCCGGGCGTCCACGGTCGCGTCGTCGGGCAGGTCCAGGTCCGGTCCGGCCGCCGCGAGCCGCTTCTTCGCCCTGGTCAGCCGGGCCGCCATGGTCGGCTCGCTGACCAGGAAGGCGGCGGCGACGGCCCCGGTCGGCACCCCGCAGGCCAACCGTAGGGTGAGCGCCGCCTGGTCGGCCGGGCCGATCCGCGGGTCGCAACACAGCACCACCAACCGCAGGTCCTCGTCGCCGATCACGCCGACCTCGGTGCTGACGTCGGCCGGGTCGACCTGACGCAACCCGCCGGCGCTGCGGACCAGCGCCCGGTGGGCCGCCTGCGCCGCCCGGATCCGATCGATCGCCCGCCGCCGGGCCGCGGTGATCAGCCACGCCTCCACCGAATCCGGCACCCCGCGGTCCGGCCAGGTCTGCAGCGCCAGCAGGAAGGCGTCCGCGGTCGCCTCCTCGGCGATGTCCAGGTCGCGGACCGAGCGCAGGGTGACGGCCAGCACACGTCCGGACAGCTCCCGTTGTGCGCGGGCGGCGGCATGCCGGGCGTCGGTCGGGTCCGGGATGGTCAGCCTCCGAAGTCCCAGATCGGGCGCAGCTCGACGTGGCCGAATCCGGCCGGGCAGCGCTTGGCGACCTCGAGCGCGACGTCGTCGTCGGCCGCCTCGATCAGGTAGTAGCCGCCGACGACCTCCTTCAACTCGGGGGACGGGTTGTCCACCGTGTGCACGTCCTCGGTGCGTGTCTTGCGTAGGTAGGTGGCCGTCGGCGTGGGCTGCAGGGCCTCGCCGCCGAGCAGGGTCGCCCCGGCCGCCACGACCTCCTCGGCGAACGAGCTGTGCGCCTGCATGGTCTCGTTCATCTCCGCTTCGCCCGCGCTCGCGTAGGCCTCCTCGGCCTCGACGATCAGCAGCAGGTACTTGGCCATTTCGATCTCCTTGTCCGCCCGGGTGGGCCCTCGGGCACCCATCGTGGCGCCTCGTCATTCCAGACGGAGCAGCGCGGCGCGAATCGACAGGCCCCGGCCGACATTTTCGGGCACCGCCGGTCGGCGCACCACACCTGCCGTTGGCGGGGGGCGATCACCGGCCGGTCCGGCGTGGACGACCACGGAACGGACCCGGGCCCGTCACCGACGGCTTCCCACCCGGAGCCGTCTCGGCGACGGGGCCATATCGGGGTAAGGTCCGGCTCGACGCCGGTGCAGCGTCCCGACCACGCCGCTGAGGTCTCCGCGGACGCCCGGTGGCCGGCCACCCTCGTCCCGTTGCAGCAGCACCGGACGTCCCCGCCGGGCCCTGGTCGATCGCCATGTCGTAGGGCCCGGTCGGGGTCATCGGCTATCATGATTCGGTTACCTGGAGTGTGTCGCGCCACCCCGACGACGGATTTCTCATCATTCGGGACTGCGACCGGAGCCGGCCAACCGGGCCTTGTTCCGACCTCTCCCGCCTCGACGATGATGGGTTTGTATGTCCCTGCCTGCCGTTTCAACTTCCGACTCCCTTGATACTGAATCGATCCAGATCGCCGACTTGGTGCCCGACGCCGCCGAACCCGGGTTCACCGACCTGGGCCTGCCGCCGGAACTGCTGCGGGCCGTCACCGACCTTGGCTTCCGCACGCCGACCGCCATCCAGGCGGCGGCCATCCCCGCCCTGCTGTCCGGGCGGGACATCACCGGCGTCGCCCAGACCGGCACCGGCAAGACCGCCGCGTTCGGCCTACCGCTGCTCGCCGCAATCGATCCGACCCCCGGCGTGCAGTCGCTGGTCCTGTGCCCGACCCGCGAGCTGGCGGTCCAGGTGGCCGACGCCATCTCCTCGTTCGCCTCGTCGATGCCCGACATCTCGGTGATCGCCGTGTACGGCGGCACCGGCTTCCTGCCGCAGCGGGCCGCGCTGCGGGCCGGCGCCCAGGTCGTCGTCGGCACGCCCGGCCGGATCATCGACCACCTCGAGCGCGGCACCCTGGACCTGTCCGGCCTGCGCTTCCTGGTGCTCGACGAGGCCGACGAGATGCTGCGCATGGGTTTCGCCGAGGACGTGGACCGCATCCTGTCCGACGCGCCGAACGCCCGGCAGACCGCGCTGTTCTCCGCCACCATGCCGCCGCCGATCCGGTCCATCGCCGCCAAGCACATGACCGACCCGGTCGACATCGCCGTCTCCCGGCAGTCCTCCACCGTGGATGCGGTCCGGCAGATCTACGCCGTCGTCCCGTTCCGCGACAAGGTCGACGCGGTCACCCGTTTCCTGCAGGTCACCGAGGGCGACGCGGCAATCGTGTTCGTCCGCACCAAGGAGGCCTGCGACCAGGTCGGGACCGATCTCATCGCCCGCGGCGTGTCCGCGGCGGTGATGAACGGCGACGTGCCGCAGAAGGAACGCGAGAAGATCATCGAGCGGCTCCGGGACGGACGGCTGGACGTGCTGGTCGCGACCGACGTCGCCGCCCGCGGCCTGGACGTCGACCGGATCGACCTGGTCGTCAACTTCGACGCCCCGGGCGAGCCGGAGGCCTACGTGCACCGGATCGGGCGCACCGGCCGGGCGGGCCGCACCGGCACCGCGCTGACCTTCTTCACCCCGCGGGAGATGGGCCGGCTTCGGGCCATCGAGCGGGCCACTCGGGGCACCCTGGAGCAGATCGTTCCGCCGACGCCCGACGAGGTGGCCGCGCACAAGGCGGCCACGGTGTTGCGCAGGGCGCTGGCCCGGCTGGACGTTGGCCGGTTGAGCGGGCCGAACCGGATGGTCCGGGACCTGCTCGCCGAGCACGACGTGACCGCCGAGGAACTGGCGGCCGCGCTGCTGGCGCTGGCCGCCGGCGACGACGGCGCCGAACCGGAACCGGTGCCCGAACCCGCCTCGTTCGAGCGCGACCGCAAGACCAAGGTCCGGTCTGCCTCGGCCGCCGACCGTACCGGCCGGTCCCGTGCGCCGTTCGGCCGGCGGTACCGGGTCGCCGTCGGGCACCGGGACGGCGTACGCCCGGCGGGCATCGTCGGCGCGATCACCGGCGAGGGTGGGGTGAACGGCAAGGATCTGGGTCGCATCGACATCTACGACTCGTTCTCCACGGTCGAGATCGCAGCGGATCTGACCCCGGCCGCCCTCGGCCGGATCTCCAACGCCCGGGTCAGCGGCCGCACACTGCGCATCGAGCCGGATCGCGACGACCAGCAGGGCCGTCGCCCGTGGGCCGGTCAGCGGGACTCGCACGGCCCACGCCGGGACGGTCATGCGCACGACCACGATCACCGCGGCGGGCGCGCGGGTCGGAGCGGGCGCTGACCGACCACAGGCCCGGACCCGCCATCGAGGGCGGGGTTTCGGTTCCTGCTCGTCGGTCGGAAGGACACGAACTCCACCCTCGAAAACACGGCCCGGGCCGGGCGAGTCGAGGATGGTAGCGGGGACTGTGCGATGCTCGGCCCACCCGATTTCGAGGGAGGTCTGGTGCCCGAGCAGCGGGTCTATCGCAAGGACGGACTCGAGTTCGCGCGGGCGGTGACGTTCTTCGACGCGATCTTCGCGTTCGCGGTCACGCTGTTGATCACGACCGTGGACAACTTCGATCCGGATGCATGGTCGAGCCCGTCGGCGATGTGGAGCGCGAACGGTTCCTCCCTGACGGCGTTCGCCATCAGCTTCGTCGTGGTCGTGTCGTTCTGGCGGGCCAGCCATGGGGCCCTCGCCGGGTTGGCCGCGCTGAACCCGCGCATCATCACGCTGAACTGTCTCGTCATGTTCGGTGTGGTGCTGATCCCGTTCGCCACCGAGGCCCTGGGCAAGCTGGATCTGCCGCTCCCCGTGGCCGTCTACGCTGCGGTGATCGCCGGAACGTCCCTGGCCCACCGCTACATGGAGGATCAGGCCTATCAGGCCGGGCTGGGCACCCAGATGCCGACCGCGACCCGCCGCCGGTGGACCTGGATCCAAGGCGCAATGCTGCCGGCGGTCTTCCTCGGCTCGATCCCGATCGCCTATCTCATCGCACCCAACGTCGCGGAGCTGTCGTGGCTCTCGCTGCTCGTGCTGATGCCCGTCGTCGAACGGATCCGCCGCCGATCCGATCCCGAACCGGAAGCGGCTGAGCGGCACCCGTAGTTGCCTCAGAAGAGCGTCGGTGCGGAGCTGATCACGGCGGTGGCCGCATTTGACGTGCCGCCGGGGCCGGGCAGGCTGCCGGCGGGAAACGAAGCATCCCGATCCCCCGGCACCCCACGCGCCGGGTTCCGCCCGGCCAGCTGACTGTCCGCCCCGGGGCCAAGCCCGAACTCGGCGCTGATGCGTTTCACCCGGCCGGCCAGCTCCTTGCGGTAGGCCGCCGGTAGGTTGGAGCCTCGCGCGTACAGCTGCTCGTACCTTCCGACCAGCTCCGGACGGGTCCGGTGGAGCCAGCCGAAGAACCAGTCCCGTGCGCCTGGTCGCAGGTGCAGCGGGATCCCGCTGACCCCGGTGGCGCCCGCGTCCGCCAACTGCCGCATCAGCGACCGGATCTGTTCCGGGGTGTCGGTCAGCAGCGGCAGGATCGGCGCGACGAACACCCCGCACGGCAGGCCCGCGTCCCGGATCCGCCGAACCAGCTCCAGCCGCGCCTTCGGCGTCGGTGTGCCGGGTTCCAGGGTTCCCTGCAGGTCCGGGTCCAGCAGCGCCAGCGACACCCCGACGCCCACCGGCACCGCACGGGCGGCGGCCGCGAGCAGGGGCAGGTCGCGGGCCAGCACGGTGCCCTTGGTCAGAATGGAGAACGGCGTGCCGCTGTCGGCCAGGGCAGAGATGATCTCCGGCATCAGCCGGTAGCGGCCCTCGGCCCGCTGGTACGGGTCGGTGTTGGTGCCCATGGCCACGTGTTCGCGACCCCACCGGGGCGACGAAACCTCCTTGCGCAGCACGGACCCCACGTTCGTCTTCACCACGATCTGGCTGTCGAAGTCCTGGCCGGCGTCGAAATCCAGGTAGGTGTGCGACTTTCGGGCGAAGCAGTACACACAGCCGTGGCTGCAGCCGCGGTAGGGGTTGACCGTCCACGAGAACGGCATCGGCGAGCCGGCGGGCACCCGATTCAGTGCCGACTTGGCCCGCACCTCGTGGAAGGTCACGCCGGCGAACTCGGGTGTGCGGACCGACCGCACCAGCCCGGCCAGCCTGTTGAGCCCGGGCAGCGCGGACGGGTCCTCGGTCACCAGCGCCTGGTCCTGCCACCTCACACCGCCGCCTTCCCGGGTCGCCTCGCAAGCTCGGCCACCCCGATGCGGCGGTGCCCGCGCCGATGGTTCACTCGCTGACGCTCGCTCACCACTACATACGAACACATGTTCGGACTGGGGGCAAGGCCGACGCGCCGCGCCGCGTCTGATCGGATGGGGCCGTGGCGACGGACGTGCGGGTCTGCTTCGTCGGTGACTCGTTCGTCGCCGGGGTCGGGGACCCCGAGCACCTGCGCTGGGTCGGGCGGGTGGCCGCCGACAGTCACGCGCGGGGGCGGCCGCTGACCGCCTACAACCTGGGCGTCCGCCGGGATTCCACCGCCGAGGTGCTGGCCCGCCTGCGCAACGAGTGCACGGCCCGGCTGCCGACCGGCGTCCAGGCGGGAGTCGTCCTGTCGGTCGGGGTCAACGACACCACTCTGCTCGGCGGGCGACCCCGGGTCGCCGCTGCCTACTCGGGGGCCAACCTGGACATGATGCTGCGCCAGACGCGGGGCGCGGGGTGGTCCACCCTGGTGGTCGGCCCGCCGCCGGTCGACGACGAGTACCAGAACGACCGGATCGCCGAGCTCGACGCGGTTTTCGGGACGCTGTGCCGGCGGCGCGGCGTGCCCTACCTCGGCGTGTTGGCCGACCTGCGCCGCCACGACGTCTGGCGGGGCGAGGTGCGCGCGGGTGACGGCGCCCACCCGGGATCCGCGGGCTACCGGGTGCTCGCCGATCTGGTGCTGCCGGCCTGGAGTGTCTGGCTCGCCGGTCTGTCCGGCCGGCGCTGGGCTACGCCGACGGCGTAACGCGGCCCGGTGGCAGCGGCTCCGGACGTTCAATGGAGGCCACGCAGCTTTGGAGGAGGCCCGATGGACGATCCCCCACCGCCCGGATCCCTCGATCCCGACGCCGCGTCGGCAATCGCCCTCGACGCGTATTCGGGGATCGTGTCGTCCGTGGCCGCAACGGTGGTCCCCTCCGTGGCCGCGCTGTCGGTACCCGGGCCCGCGGGGACGCGGCGCGGCGGCGGCTCGGGGTCGGCGGTCTTGTTCACCCATGACGGGTATCTGCTGACCAACGCGCACGTCGTCGGCGAGGCGACGAACGGCGTCGCCGAGTTCGCCGACGGCACGGACGCGCGGGTGGACGTGGTGGGCGCCGATCCGCTGTCCGATCTGGCGGTGGTCCGCGCGCGATCCGAGCTGACCGTCCGTCCGGTGGAACTGGGCAGTGCCGACGGGTTGCGGGTCGGTCAGCTGGTGGTCGCGGTCGGGCACCCGCTCGGATTGGCCGGTTCGGTCACCGCCGGCGTGATCAGCGGCCTTGGCCGGTCGCTGCCGACCCGGTCCGGGACCGCCGCCCGGGTGATCGAGGACGTGATCCAGACCGACGCCGCGCTCAACCCGGGCAATTCCGGCGGCGCCCTGGCCGACGCGGCCGCCCGGGTGGTGGGCATCAACACCGCGGTCGCCGGCGTCGGGCTGGGCATGGCGGTGCCGATCAACGCGACCACCAGGCGGATCGTCGGCGCGCTGATCCGGGACGGCCGGGTGCGTCGCGCCTACCTCGGCCTGGTCAGCGCACCGGCTCCGCTGCCACCCGAGCTGGCCGCGAAAGTGGGTCGCCGCAAGGGGGTCCGGGTGGTCGAGGTGGTCACCGGCTCCCCCGCCCACCGCAGCGGACTGACCGGCGGCGACCTGATCCTGACCGCCGCCCGGGAACCGGTCACCAACGCCCAGGGCCTGCAGCGGCTACTCTTCGACGACGCGATCGGCCGGTCGTTGCCGATCACCGTCTGGCGGCGCGGGGCGATGGTCGACGTCATCGCGGTGCCGTCCGAACTGTGATCGCTGTCCCGCCGGCGCCCGCGGATGCCGGCCGCGCGCACCACGGCGGGGAACATTCGGTCGCCTGGAGCGACCGGATCTTCCCCGCCCGCGGCCCTGCCGGCGCCGTCAGCCGAGCAGGCTCCGGACGTAGTCGGCGCTGGTGCGCACATCCCGCACGGGACCCTCGCCGGCCGGCTCCTCGGTCAGGATGGTGTCCTGCTCCAGCACGTACCAGCCCTGGTAGTCGTTCTCCCGCAACGTCTTCAGGATCGACTCGACGTTCACGTCACCGGTGCCCAGGGGCCGGTACATGCCCTCGCGAACCGCCTCGGTATAGGTGAGCCGGCCGGACCGAACCTGGGCCGCGATCGAATCGTCGACGTCCTTGAGGTGGGTGTGCGCGATCCGCTCCGGCGCCTGGCGGGTGAGCTCGGCCGGGTCGGTGCCGCCGATCAGCAGGTGACCGGTGTCCAGGCACAGGGAGATGCCGGACCCCTCCAGCACGTGCCGGACATCCGAAGGGTTCTCGACCATCGTGCCCACGTGCGGGTGCAGCACCGCCTTGATGCCGTGCTCGACGGCCAGCGCGGTGACCCGGTCCAGGTTGTCCAGCAGCGTCTTCCAGCCCTGCTCGTCCAGCTCGGGGCGGCTGTCGTACCCGTCCAGGCCGCTGTCGGCGGACAGCACCATGGTCCCGCCGTGGGCGGCCTGGAAACCCGGGATGAGGCGCTCGATGTCGGGCACCGGGTCGTGGTCGGGCCGGTACAGCACGACCGGCACGAACCCGCCGACCGCGGTCAGATGGTGCGCCGACAGCACGTCGGCCATCTGCTGCGGGTCGGCCGGCAGGA
>DATDBV010000349.1:0-2288 GCA_036524715.1 Nakamurella sp.
ATCGTGCGGGCCTTCGACGGGATCATGGTGGCTCGCGGCGATCTGGGTGTGGAGCTGCCGCTGCAGCAGGTGCCGCTGGTGCAGAAGCGGGCGGTGCAGGTGGCCCGGGAGAACGCGCGGCCGGTGATCGTGGCCACCCAGATGCTGGAATCGATGATCGAGCATTCCCGGCCCACCCGGGCCGAGGCGTCCGACGTGGCGAACGCGATCCTGGACGGTGCGGACGCGGTGATGCTGTCGGGGGAGACCTCGGTCGGCAAGTACCCGATCATCGCGGTGAAGACGATGGCGCGGATCATCGAGGCCGTCGAGACCGAGTCGGTCAGCGCCCCGCCGCTGACGCACACCCCGCGCACCCGCGGCGGCGTGCTGTCCTTCGCTGCCCGGGACATCGCCGAGCGGATCGGCGCCAAGGCGGTTATCGCGTTCACCTTCACCGGCGACACGGTGCGCCGGATGGCCCGCCTGCACACCGCGTTGCCGGTGTTGGCCTTCACGCCGAAGGAAGAGGTCCGCAACCAGCTCGCGCTGACCTGGGGCGTCAAGACGTTCGTCACCCCGGAGGTGGACACCACCGACGAGATGGTGGAGCAGGTCGACCAGGCCATTCTCGACATTCCCGGGTACGAGTCCGGGGACACCGTGGTGATCGTGGCCGGTGCCCCGCCGAACACCTCCGGATCCACCAACCTGATCCGGGTGCACCGGCTGAGCCACAAAGACTGATGGCGATCTTCGGCCACCGCGGGCATTCGGATCCGACGGAACCGGAGGCAGCATCGGCCGCGCCGCCGACGCCGGCCGCGGCCGACGCGCTGGTCGAGCCGCCGGACGATCCGACCACACGGGACTCCGACGGGGTCCCGCGCGGCCAGGCGGTCGTCGACGCCCTGGTGCAGCTGCTCGACCTCGAGCGGATCGAGGACAACCTGTATCGCGGGGTCTCGCCCGAACTCTCCCCGCAGCGAGTGTTCGGCGGCCAGGTCGCGGCGCAGGCATTGACCGCCGCCGGCCGCACGGTGCCCAGCGAGCGGCGGGTGCACTCCCTACACGCCTACTTCCTGCGGCCGGGCAACCCGCGCCAGCCGATCGTCTACCAGGTGGACCGGGCCCGCGACGGGGTGTCGTTCACCACCCGCCGGGTGGTGGCCATCCAGCGCGGCAAGCCGATCTTCACCATGTCCGCGTCGTTCCAGGTCGACGAGTCCGGGGTCGATCATGCCGAGCCCATACCATCGGTCCCGCCACCGGAATCACTGCCGACGTACGCCGAACGGATCGCGCCGTTCAAGGAGCGGATGGCGGTGTGGGGGCAGATTCCGCGGCCGTTCGACGTGCGCTACGTCGACGACCCGCCGTGGGAGTCGCGCCTGTCCGGGCCCGAGATCAGCGCGCACAGCCGGGTCTGGTTCCGCACCGACGGGGTGCTGCCTGACGACGACCTGCTGCACGTGTGCCTGCTCGCCTACCTGTCCGACCTGACGCTGCTGTACTCGGTGCTCAAGACGCACGCGCTCTCGTTCGAGTTCGACAACATCCAGTTGGCCTCGCTCGACCACGCGATGTGGTTCCACCGGCCGTTCCGGGTCGACGACTGGCTGCTGTACGACACCCGCTCACCCAGCGCCTCCGGCGCCCGCGGACTCGGCACCGGCCACTTCTTCGACCAGGACGGTCGGATGCTGGCCACCGTGGTCCAGGAGGGCTTGGTGCGATTGCGGTGACCTGTGCCGGCGGGCTGGCGCTCAAGGAGTGGGGTGCGGTCGTGCACGCGTTGCTGCAGGGACGCCAGTCGGTGCTGCTGCGCAAGGGCGGGATCCATGAGAAGCGTTTCACCCTGCGGGGTTCGGAGTTTCTGCTGTACCCGACCGTGGCGCACAGCCATGCCGAATCCACCCGACCCGAACATGCCGACCTGCTGGCTCGCGGGGCGGCCGACGTCACCGACTCGGCGGTCGTGCTCCGGGCCGTCGCTTCGGTGGTCGAGGCGATCGAGGTGACCCGCCCGGAGCGAATCGCCGAATTGGAGCCGTCGCACATCTGGACCACCGAATCGGTGCGGGCCAATCGCATCGACTTCCGGCCCAGACACCGGCTGACGGCCGTCGTGGTGTCGGTGCGGCCGCTGCGGGAGCCGGTCGCGATCCCGGTGTTGCCCGAGTACGGTGGCTGCCGCAGTTGGGTGGACCTCCCGGTGGATCTGGACGCGCTCAATCCGGAGGTTCCGGTGTGCCCGGCCGACGATCTTCGGGACGTGGCCGCCGAGGTGCGATTCCGGGTGGGTTGAC
>DATDBV010000350.1:0-19810 GCA_036524715.1 Nakamurella sp.
GCGGCTGAGCGAGGGCCGGTGGGCTTTCGCCGGGCGGTGGATCCGAGGATGATGTCGCGGATGGCCACCTTCCAGGTGCAGGGGCAGGAGCGGCGGTCGGGCGAACACGACGTCCGGCCGGCGGTCGACGTCGCGCCCGGGCCGGCGGTCGAACCGGACGGGCCGGTGTTCGCGCCGATCGCGGTGCCGTCCCCGACCGGGCCGCTGACCGTCGGCTCCGTCCAGGATCCGGCCGAGCACCAGGCCGATCAGGTGAGCCTGGCCGTCCTGCAGCGGCTGGGTGGTGGCGGGGCCACCGCCGCGCCGGTGCGGCGCGCCGTCGAGCCCGAGGTGGGGGCCGAGGGCGGCGCCCTGTCGTCGACGACCCGCTCGTCCATCGAGCGGCTGCGCGGGGCCGGTCGCCCGCTGCCCGAACCGGTGCGGAACCGGATGGAGGGCGCGTTCGGCGCCGACTTCTCCGACGTGCGGGTGCACACCGGTCCGCAGGCGGGGGTGCTGAGCCGGCAGCTCGGGGCGCTGGCCTTCACGGCCGGCTCCGACATCGTGCTGGGCGAGGGTTCGGGCCTTGCCGATCAGCGGACGCTGGCCCATGAGCTGACCCACGTGCTGCAGAACCGCGGCGGCTGACGGACGCCTGCGGCCCGACCCGGCAGGATGAACGGCATGAGGTGGTTCGGCCGTTCCCCTGACGAAGCAGAAGCGACCCCCGACCGGCCCGAGCCGGGCACGGTCCGGATGACGGCGTTCGTGCACGGGTACGTGCAGGGCGTCGGCTTCCGCTGGTACACCCGCACCAGGGCGATGGATCTGGGCCTGGTCGGCAGCGCCACCAACCTCGCCGACGGCCGGGTCGAGGTGGTGGTGGAAGGGCCGCAGCAGGCCTGCGACGACCTGCTCGCCTGGCTGCGGCACGGCAAGACCCCTGGCTCGGTCGACCAGGTGGTCGCGCAGTTCGCCGAGGCCCGGGGCGCGTTCAGGGGGTTCGGCGTGGGGTGAGCAACGAACCGGCGCCACTGTCGGTGCCGCTGCCTACCGTGTCGCACATGCTGAACATGCTTATCAATCGAATCCGGTCGGCCGCGAGGCGAGTCCACTACCCTCGAATGGTGCCGACTTCAGCCCAAGGGGAGCAGGCTGCGCTCGTCGCACTCCTGTGTGAACGACCCAACGGGCTGAACTGGCGACAGCTCACCGAGCTGATCCTGCAGAACGGAAGTGCCGATGAGACGCGGAAGCACCTCATCGACGATGTGCTTTTCCCCGCCGAAGACTGGTCCGATCGGCTTCGGATCGCCGCGGACGATGTCGCAGCGTGGGAGCGTCAAGGACTTGAGATTCTAGCGATCACTGACGAGCGGTACCCAGCACGTGTTCGGGACATCCAGGAGGCGCCGCCGCTTCTGTTTGCCCGCGGGCTCAGGGTCGAGAACGACGTAGCGGTGTCGGTCGTTGGGTCACGCAAAGCATCTCCGCGAGGACTACAGATGTCGAAGGCGATCGCTGAGGCACTGGTGTCCATGGAAGTCACCGTCGTGGCTGGGCTGGCCGCCGGAATCGACACAGCAGCGCACCGAACTGCTCTCACCGGCGGTGGAAGGACTGTGGCGGTGATCGGCACCGGAATCAACCAGTCCTACCCTGCGACAAATCGGGCTCTTCAGGAAAGGATAGCCGGCGAGGGCCTTGTCCTCTCTCAGTTCTGGCCTGACTCCCCGCCTCAGCGGCACAACTTTCCGATGCGAAATGCCGTGATGTCGGGGTATGGCATCGCGACCGTCGTGGTCGAAGCGGGCGAGCACAGTGGCGCGCGCAGTCAGGCCCGCATGGCCGTTCATCATGGCAGGCCCGTGATTCTCACCGACCTGGTAGTGGCCCGGACCGAATGGGCCCGGCAGCTTCAGTCCGCGCCGGACGTCTACGTGGCCGCCTCGGTCGATGACGTCCGTGTCATCGTCAGCGAACTGCTCAAGCGACCTGCTGCGGTCAGCGAGGCGCTGAGCCAGATCGCTGTCTGATGGTCGCCCGCTCGGCGGCTCTCAGCACGATTCGCGGGAACATCGTCAGCACCGGCAGCAAGTTCCTGGCGAATCCGCGCTAGGTCCCTGGAATCACGTGCGATATCTGTGCCGGAGTGACCAAGGCCGGGTATCGGACCTGCTGGGAGTGCCATCGGAGAGCAGGGTCCGCAGGACTGGCGGATCGGCTCGGGTTTGTCACCTATGCCTGGTCTGGCGGTCAGGCGGGCCACATGATGTACGGGTATAAGGCGCGGACGCCCGCCCCGACGAATCGCACGTTGGTGACGTCGTTGCTGACCTACGCCGTCGTCGCGCATTGGGAGTGCGTCGGAAGCGACCTCCCGGATGCTTGGACCGTCGTGCCGTCGCTGTCGGGAAGGGTCGGACATCACCCGCTCGGAGAGATCGCCCGCGGGTTCTTTGGTTCCATTCCCTATGTGCCGTTGACCGCGGCGCAGAACGTGACAGATCCGCGGACCTTCCGCCCCGGCAACTTCGTCGCGCACGAGGTACCCGCGAGGCATGTGCTAGTGCTCGAGGACACCTGGGTGAGCGGGGCAAGGGCGCAGTCCGCCGCCGCGAAACTGAAGCAGGAAGGTGCACGAGTCGTCACCGCCCTGACGGTCGCCAGGTGGCTGCGACCAGAATGGGCAAGCACCGAGAGTTACATCAAGACGCTGCCCCTGTTTGATCCCGACATCTGTCCGTACACCGGTCGGAGCTGCTGAGCCCTTCGGACATTGGCGTGGCCCCGGTCACACCCGCCCGCCCGCGACTGGGCCGGTCAGCTTCCCCGGCTACGTCGGACCCGGTCGGTACGGTCACCAAGACCGGCGAACCGTCCAGCCGGCCAGGGTGTCGCAGCTCCGAGGAGGGACCCGCCCGTGCACCTGAAGTCCCTCACCATGAAGGGGTTCAAGTCCTTCGCGTCGTCCACCACGCTCCGACTGGAGCCGGGAATCACCGCGGTGGTCGGACCGAACGGCTCGGGCAAGTCCAACGTGGTCGACGCGATCGCCTGGGTGCTCGGCGAGCAGGGCGCCAAGGCGCTGCGCGGCGGCAAGATGGAGGACGTCATCTTCGCCGGCACGGCCGACCGGCCGCCGCTGGGCCGCGCCGAGGTGACCCTGACCATCGACAACTCCGACGGTGCGCTGCCGATCGACTTCGCCGAGGTGTCCATCACCCGCCGGATGTTCCGTGACGGCGTCGGCGAGTACGAGATCAACGGCTCCTCCTGCCGGCTGCTGGACATCCAGGAGCTGCTGTCGGACTCCGGAATCGGCCGGGAGATGCACGTCATCGTCGGCCAGGGGCAGCTCGACGCCGTGCTGTCGGCACGCCCCGAGGACCGGCGCGCATTCGTCGAGGAGGCGGCCGGCGTCCTCAAGCACCGCAAGCGTCGCGAGAAGACCATCCGCAAGCTCGACGCCATGCAGGCCAACCTCAACCGGCTCACCGACCTGACTGCCGAGATCCGCCGCCAGCTGGGACCGCTGGGCCGGCAGGCCGCGGTCGCCCGGCGGGCCGCCGGGGTGCAGGCCGACGTGCGCGACGCGAAGATGCGGCTGCTGGCCGACGAGCTCACCGAGATCCTGACCAAGATCGAGCAGGACGCGGTCGACGAGCAGACCGCCGTCGATCACCGCGGCCGGGTCCAGCGTGACCTGGCGCAGGCGACCGAGCGGTTGGGCACGGCCGAGTCGGAGCTGGCCGAGCTCAGCCCCGCGGTGGCCAAGGCGCAGGAGACCTGGTTCGCCCTGTCCGCGCTGGCCGAGCGGATCCGCGGCACCGTGGCGCTTGCCGCCGAACGCGCCCGGAACCTGTCGGCCCCGGCCCGGGAGGCCACGGAATCGCGGCGTGACCCGGACGAACTGGAAGCCAGGGCCGAGCGCGCCGAGGCCGAGCACGAGGCGCTGGTGGAGGCGGTCGAGGCGGCCGCCGACCAGCTGGCCGCGGCCAGCGAGGAGCGCACCGAGCGGGAACGAGCGCTGCGCGCGGCCGAGCACGAACTGGCCGCGGCGAGCCGGCTGATCGCCGACCGGCGCGAGGGTCTGGCCAAGCTGGCCGGCCAGGTGCACGCCGCGCGGTCCCGGCTGTCGGCCGGCAGCGACGAGGTGCAGCGGCTGTCCGCCGCCGTCACCGAGGCCCGCGACCGGGCGACGCAGGCCCAGGCCGACTTCACCCGGGCCCAGAACACCGTGGGCGACTTGGATACCTCCGAGGTCGGCCTGGACGAGGCCCACGAGCTGGCCACCGCCGAACTGGAGCTGGCCCGGACCGCCGCGGCCGAGCTGACCGACGAGTTCCGCCTGGCGCAGACGGCCGCGTCGTCCCTGCAGGCCCGGGTCGAGGCGCTCGCGCTCGGCGTGGACCGCCGCGACGGCACCGCGGACCTGCTGGCCGCCGGCACCGAGGGTGCGCCGGGCCTCGTCGGCGGCGTCGCCGACGCGATCACGGTCACCCCTGGCCACGAGACCGCGATCGCCGCGGCCCTCGGCGCGGTGGCCGACGCGGTCGCGGTGCGGTCGGTGCACGACGCGGTGCACGCTCTGGACCTGTTGCGCAGCAACGACAGCGGCCGCGCCGGCATCCTCATCCAGGGCGCCCGCAGCCAACCCGACCGCCGGTCCTGGCCCGACCTGCCGCCGGGCGCGCACTGGGCGATCGACCTGATCCGGGCCCCCGAATCGTTGATGCCGGCGCTGGCCCGCACCCTGGAGCGGGTTGCGGTGGTCCCCGACGCGGCGGCCGCGGTCGGCCTGATCGCGGGCGAGCCCGACGTCCGGTGTGTGACCGATGACGGCGACACGATCGGCCCGGACTGGGCCCACGGCGGGAGCGCGGGCGGGCAGACGCTGCTGGAGATCCAGGCCACCCGTGACCAGGCAGCGACGGAGCTGGCGGCCGCCCGGGCCCGGATCGGCGAGCTGGAGACCGCGCTGGCCGCGGCGAAGGCTCGCGTGGGCGCCGCCGGACAGCGGGCCGCCGCCGCCCTGGCCTCGTTGAACGAATCCGACGCGCACATCTCCGCGGTCGCCGAGGAGCTCGCCCGCAACGGGTCCGCCGCCCGGGCCGGGGCCGCCGAGGCCAGCCGGCTCGAGGAACGCCGGCAGGCCGCCGAGACGGCCCGCGACCAGCACCGGCAGCTGGTCGAGGAGCTCGAGACCCGGTTGCAGGCGGTCGAATCCGAGCAGGCCCCGGTGGAGATCGACACCTCGCTGCGGGACGAACTGGCCGACGCGGCCGACGAGGCCCGTCAACGGGAGGTCGAGGCCCGCCTGGTCCACCGCTCCGCCGAGGAACGCGCCGCGGCCGCGGCCGGCAACGGGGAGTCGCTGCGCCGCGCCGCCGCCGCCGAACGCGACCAGCGGCGACGGATCGCCGCGGCCAACCAGCGGCGCGTCGTGCAGGCCGCGGTGGCCACCCGGGTGGCCGAGCTGGGGGAGCGGGTGGCCCAGCGGCTGGCCCGGTCATTGGCCGAAGCGGCCGCCGAGAAGGACGCCTGCGCCCAGCGCCGGGCCGAGGTCGACGCCGTCCTGCACGAGGCCCGGGCTCGAGTCGCCGAGCTGCAGTCCCAGTGGGACAAGCTGACGGACGCGGTGCACTCCGGGGAGGTGCTGCGCGCCCAGCAGACGATGCTGGCTCAGCAGCTCGCCGACCGGTCGGTGGAGGACTTCGCCATCCCCGCCGACGAGCTCATCGCCGGCTACGGACCGTCCATCCCGGTGCCGCCGAACCCGCAGGAGATGGCCGAGTACGAGGCCGCCCGGGAACGGGGCGAGGACGTCGCCGCGCCTCCGGCCATGCCTTACGACCGGCCCAGCCAGGAACGGCGGCTGCGCCGGGCCGAACGGGACCTGACCGCGCTGGGCAAGGTGAACCCGCTCGCCCTGGAGGAGTACGCGGGCCTGGAGGAGCGCCACAAGTTCCTGTCCACCCAGCTGGAGGATCTCAGGACCACCCGCAAGGACCTGCTGCAGGTGATCAAGGAGGTGGACGAGAGAATCCTGGAGCTGTTCGCCGCCGCCTACTGGGACGTCGAGCGGGAGTTCAAGATCGTCTTTTCCACGCTGTTCCCGGGCGGCGACGGCGAGCTCGTGCTCACCGACCCGGCGAACATGCTGACCACCGGCATCGAGGTCAACGCCCGGCCGCCGGGCAAGAAGGTCAAGCGGCTCAGCCTGCTCTCCGGCGGGGAGCGGTCGCTGACCGCGGTCGCCCTGCTGGTCGCCATCTTCCGGGCCCGGCCCAGCCCCTTTTACGTCATGGACGAGGTCGAGGCGGCCCTGGACGAGGTGAATCTGACCCGGCTGGTCGCGCTGATGGCCGAGCTCCGGGAGTCCTCGCAGCTGATCGTGATCACCCACCAGAAGTTCACCATGGAGTCCGCCGACGCCCTGTACGGCGTCTCGATGCGCGGTGACGGCATCTCGCAGGTGATCAGTCAGCGCATCCGGGAGCGCTCATCCGGTGTCACCGCGGCGCCGTTGCGGGACGACGAGGTCATGGTCGCCGCCACCTGACCCGACGGAACCGCACCTGGGATGTGATCCAGGTCTCATCGGCCTCCGCGATGTCTCGTTCACCCGTCGGGGTGCTCCTGCTACCCGTTCGGTCGGACGAGGAAGACCATCGGTGCCCGCCCCGCTCGGCCGAAAGAGACCACATTCATCCGCCCGCTCCGCGGGTGCTTCCTCTTGAGGTGTCCATCCAATGAACCTGCGCATCAACCTGAGGCAGAGCCTGGCCGCGGCCGCCCTGCTGTCCACCGCCGTGTTCACCGTCGCGTGCTCGTCGGCGACGGCCGGCACTCCGGCCGCCGGTGGGAGCGTTTCCAGCAGTTCGTCGGCGCCGACCTCGTCGTCGGCCCCCTCGACCAGCAGTCATGCCCCGACCAGCTCGTCGTCCAGCTCGTCGACCGGGTTCGACGACCCGACGGCGACCGTGGTGGTCGACCCCACCGAGCTGGACGCCACCACCGCGGTCTGGCTGCAGAACAGCTGCACCGATATCGGCACCCTCGTCGGCTCGTTGTTCGCCGTGCCCAGTGTCGACGGCACGGCCACCGACGAGGAGTACCGCGACGCGTACGTGAAGTACTACTCCGACCTCACCGACACCCTGATCGGCATCACCGACCGGATGAACGCCCTCGACGCTCCCACCATCGAGGGTGGCCAGGACCTGCATGACGGGTACCTGGCCTACCTGAACGACCTGTCCTCGATCACCCTGGGCGCCGCCGTGGTGATCCAGGCGGCGCCCGACCGGGCATCGATCGACGCAGCCATCGAGCAGATCAATCTCGAGATCGAGCAACTCGGTCAGAGCGACTACGGGCTGAGCGACTTCCAGGGCGACGAGCTGCAGGCGCTGATGGCCCAGGTGCCGGCCTGCGAGGATCTGCTGACCACCTGACCGCTCTCTGGTCCGCACCGACACGAACGGGCAGCCCGATGGCTGCCCGTTCGGCGTTGAGCGCGTGTTGAGCGCCCCGTTGACCAGCGGGTTCGGTGCGTTGAGCGATCCGGACACACGTCCCAAACCACGTTGAGCGGACGTTGAGGGCCGACCGCACCATTCCCCATCAGGCAGGTGGAGTGCACCACCGCACGTTCTCCGGGAGGCTCTTCATGCAGTCCACGTCATCCTTCGGGCATCCTGCCGGGTCGACCGCCGGGCATTCCGGGATGCAGGTTCCCGTGGCGACCTACGTCTACGCCGGCGATCCCATCTCGCAGGCGGGTGTGATCAGCCAGCTACGGCATCGCCCGGAGGTCCGGGTGGTCGACGCCGAACACCTGGGTGAGGCGGCGGTGGCGGTGGTGGTCGCCGACGGGCTCAGCGACGAGGTACTGCGCGTGCTCCGCGCGCTGCAGCGCGGATCGATTCCGCGAACGGTGCTGGTGGCCCGGGTGATCGACGACGCGACGCTGGTCGCCGCGGCCGAGGCGGGTGTCGGTGGCCTGCTCCGCCGCGGCGACGCCACCCCGGAGTCGTTGGCCCGGGCCATCCTGCGGGTCGCCGCGGGCGAGGGTGAGGTCCCGCCGGACCTACTGGGCCGCTTGCTCGGTCAGGTCGGTCGGCTGCAACGACAGGTGCTCGCCCCGCGCGGGCTGGCCTTCACCGGCCTGTCCGACCGTGAGGCGGAGGTGCTCAAGCTGGTCGCCAATGGTCACGACACCGCGGAGATCGCCGGTCGCCTGTCCTACAGCCAGCGCACCGTGAAGAACATCCTGCATGACGTGACCACCCGGCTTCAGCTGCGCAACCGGTCCCACGCCGTGGCCTACGCGGTGCGCGAAGGCCTCATCTGATGTGCCCTTTGGGGCAACCAGACCTGCCCGGCATGTTGTCCGCGACCGCATGGACCGGGCCGCGTCGCGCGGGCACGGTAGGGGAGTGATCCACGAGGTCGACGTCGCGCTGCGCTCGCTCATCGAGCGCGAGGCGACCGCGGGCACCGAGGTCGAGGTGGTGTTCGACGCGCCGACCAAGGACTGGGCGGGCCGGCGCAACGTGCCGACGATCGACGTGTACCTGTACGACATCCGGGAGGACCTGCGCCGCCGGGAACGCGGGCTGATCAACGAGTACGACGAGCGCGACCGGGTACGGGCCCGGCATCTGCCGCCCCGGCACTTCAAGCTCTCCTACCTGGTGACCGCGTGGACGCAGCGACCCGAGGACGAACACCGCTTGCTGTCCGCGCTGCTGTCCTGCTTCCTGCGGCACGACGCCATCCCCACCGAGTTCCTCACCGGGCCGCTGGCCGACCTGGCGTTGCCGGTCCCGGTCACCGTTGCCCTGCCGCCGCCGGAGGACAGGTCGTTCGCCGACGTCTGGTCGGCGCTCGGCGGCGAGCTGAAGCCGTCGCTGGACATCGTGGTCAGCGCGCCCACCGACACCGGCCAGCAGTTCCACGCCGGGCCCCCGGTGGAGCGGCCCCCGACCATCTCGCTGGGTGCGGCCGGCGGCCAGGGGTGGCCACCCCGGGAGGAACGGCAACGGCTCACCGCGGTGGGCGGTGCGCCGGATCCCTCCGCGGCCGACGTCGCGCCGGACCGGGCCGCGTCCGGTCGCGAGTCCCCGGTCGGCGGCGGCTCGTCAGGCTCCCGGTCGGGACAGCCAGAGGCGGCGGCCAGGCCGAAACCCCGGCGACGGCGGGCGAGCGGGATCGACCAGACGTGAGCCAGGGTGACCAGGATCGGGCCGGGCTGGCGTACCTGCTGCGCCGGGTCGGTCTGGTGGAGGACCGCATCCGGATCCTCGTGCAGCACCGGCGCGCCGACGATCCCGCGCCGGACGACCCCTTTCGTGGCCTGTACGTCACCGACGAGGTCGTCGACCAACTGCTCGCCCCGCCCGCCGGACCGCCACGTCCCGACAGGTCCGCCCGCGACCGGATCGAGGCGGAGGCGGACGCCGCGGAGTCCGGCGGCGAGCATTTCCGGCTGCGCCGCCTCGCCGCGGACGCCGCGCTGACCGAGTTGGACACCGAGATCCTGGTCATCGCGCTGGTGCCGGACCTGGACAGCCGCTTCGAGCGGCTCTACGGCTATCTCAACGACGATGTGACCCGGCGGCGGGCGACCATCGGCCTGGCGCTCGCGCTGGCCGACGTCTCGCCGGCGTCGGCGTCCGCGAGGGCCAGGCTGATGCCGGGCAGCCCGTTGGTCGACCGGTCGTTGGTCGTCCTCGACGAGGTCGACCGGCCGTTCCTCACCCGGGCGATGCGGGTGCCGGACAGGGTCGCGGCGCATCTGCTGGGTGACGATGCGGTGGACCCCACGCTCGTCGGCGTCGTCACCGAACCGGTGCCGTTTCCCGGTGATCGTTCGCGTCAGCTGGCCCGGGCCCTGCAGGCCGGGCAGCCGCTGGTGTACGTGCGGGAGTCCGGCGCCGGGATCGGTTCGTCGGTCGCCGCGGCGGCGCTGCGGGAGGCGGGCCGCCCGGTGCTCGGCGTCGAGCTCTCCCGGCTCGCGCTCGGCCGTGACCCCCGGGAGGTGGTGACGGTGCTCGGCCGGGAGGCGCTGCTGCGCGGCGCCGGCGTGGTCGCCGGCCCGGTCGAGGCGCTGACCGACCAACCCGAGGCGCTGCGGATGTTGACCGACCTGCCGGTACCCGTCGCGGTTGTCGGCCGGGTGACCTGGGATCCGAGCTGGACCGACCGGGTGCCGCTCCTGCTGGACGCGGGCACGCTGACGCCGACGGACCGGATCGACCTGTGGTCGGCTCAGCTGGCGAACCGGGCCGATCCCGGTCACGCGATCGATCCGAGCGCCATCCCGATGCACTTCGTGCTGGGGCCTAACCAGGTCGCCCGGGCGGTCGCGGCGGCCTCGGCCTCCGCCGCGCTGGACGGCGGCGTGCTGACCGCCGAGAACCTGCGTCGGGGCGCGCGGGCGCAGAACGCGGCCGGCCTGGAGCGGCTGGCCCGCCGGGTGGAGCCGCAGGTCGGTTGGGACGACATCGTGCTGCCGGATTCCGCCCACGGCCAGCTGCGGG
The DNA here is from genome assembly GCA_036524715.1 of Nakamurella sp. GTDB lineage: Bacteria > Actinomycetota > Actinomycetes > Mycobacteriales > Nakamurellaceae > Nakamurella. The sequence goes on from DATDBV010000350.1 coordinate 10,530, forward strand.
ACCTGGCCGCCCGGGCCCGCAACCGGGACCGGGTGCTGGTCGAGTGGCGGATGCGGCTGGGCGGCGGCCGTGGGCGTGGGGTCACCGCGCTGTTCGCCGGGGACTCCGGCACGGGCAAGACGATGTCCGCGGAGGTGATCGCCGGCGAACTCGGCCTGGATCTGTATACGGTCAACCTGGCGACCGTCGTCGACAAGTACGTGGGGGAGACCGAGAAGAACCTGGAACGGATCTTCACCGAGGCCGGTGGGGTCAACGCGGTGCTGCTGTTCGACGAGGCGGACGCGATCTTCGGCAAGCGCAGCGAGGTGCGCGACGCGCACGACCGGTACGCCAACATCGAGAGCGCCTATCTGCTGCAGCGGATGGAGACCTTCGATGGCCTGGCGATTCTCGCGACCAACCTGCGGTCCAACATCGACGAGGCGTTCACCCGGCGGCTGGACATGATCATCGACTTCCCGTCGCCGGACGAGCGGTCCAGGCTGTCGATCTGGCAGCGCTGCCTGCGCCCACCGGTCCCCGTGCAGTCCGATCTCGATCTGGCCTTCTGCGCGCGGGCCTTCACCATGTCCGGCGGTAACATACGGTCGGCGGCGACCACCGCCGGCTACCTGGCGGCGGGGGCGGATCGGCCGATCGGGATGCCCGAGCTGATCTCCGCGATCGCGGCCGAGTACCGGAAGATGGGCCGTCTGGTACTCGAGCGGGAGTTCGGGCCCTACCTGGCCAAGTCGGCCGGGCCGACGGCCAGGAACCGGTGATGGGCCGGGCTGGACAACCCAGTGTGCCGAGGCTGACACTCGACGTGATCATCCCGGCCTTATGGTGGAAGGATGTCGGAATCCGCGGAGGGGACGTACGCGGCGCTCGGTCGGCACCCCGGCATCCGTCGTGCCGTCGATCAGTTCTACGAGCGGATCGCCGCCGACCCTGCGCTGACCGGGTACTTCGCCGATGCCGACATGGACCGGTTGCGGTGGCATGTGGTCGAGTTGCTCGCCGCCGCGGTCGGGGGGCCCAACCGGTACACCGGCCGGTCGATGGCGCAGGCGCACCGGGGACTGCACATCACCGACGCCGCGTTCGACCGGGTGCTCGGGCATCTCAATGCCACCCTGGTCGAGGTCGGGGCGCACGACCGGACGATCCGCGAGGTGCTGAGCACGCTGTCGGGGATGCGACTGGACATCGTCGAGGACTGAACCGTGAAACCCCTCGTCACGATGTCCGTGGTCTGCGTCATGATCTCTCCTGTTCGATGTGTGGACGGTTCGGGCCGCGGTGAACCGGCACCGGCGTGGAGGGGCGATGGACGACATCATCTGTCAGGTATGCGGAACCCGTAACGAGCCGGGCACCCAGTTTTGCGTCGAATGCGGGTCCTATCTGGACTGGAGCGAGACGCGGGAGACCAATCTGGCCCAGTTGCGGGCCCAAGCGGAGCGGACCGCCCCGCCTGAACCCGAACCCGAACCCGAGCCCGAGCTGATTTCGGAACCAGTGCCGCTACCAGAGCCGGCTCCCGTACCCGAACGACCCGCTCCCCCCGAACGTCCGCGACCGGCCATCCGTCCGCAACCGGTGCCCGAACCGGTCCGGGCGGTCGTGGAGCCGGTCGCCGTGGAGGTGGCGCCGGGCGGTGACACCGAAACGATCGAGGTGCGGGTCTACAACCTGTCGCCGATCGTCGACGCCTACCGAATCTGGGTTCCGGACGCACCGGACTGGCTGACCGCGTCCGAGCAGGAGGTCCGTCTCCTGCCCGGCAGCAACGACCGGGCCGCGGTCACCCTGCGCATCGGCGCCGGCCGGTTGGTGCCGGCCGGGGTGAGCGCCCTGGTCGTCCGGGTGCAGTCGGTGGCGCATCCGGAGGTCACCGTCGATGCGACCGTCGAGCTGACCGTGCCCGCCGTCGAGGTCCCGCTGGTGCTGCGCCTGGAACCGAGCATCGTGCGGGTGCGCGACGACCAGCCGGGGCAGCTCCAGGCGATCATCGACAACGGCACCGGCAACCAGGCACGTCGGGTCACCCTGACCGGGCGGGACCCGGAGGGCCTGGTCCGGTTCTTCTTCTCGCCCGGCGTGCTGGAGGTGCCGGCCGGCGCCACCGCCGCGGCCGGGGTCCGGGTCGAGGCGCCCCCACCGGAATCGGGGCAGACGGCGACCCGGCAGCTGACCATCGCCGCGGCGGACGGCGAGGAACAGGTCAGCGCGACCGCCACGTTCATGCAGACGGCCTCGCAAGAGGCGCCGATGACCATGCGGGTCGAACCCACCCTGGTGCGGGTGCGGGATACCGACACCGGTCGGCTGGAGATCGTGGTCGACAACCGCGGCGGGCTGCGCACCCGCCGGGTGTTCCTCGGCGGTCGCGACCCGGAACGGATCGTGCACTTCGCGTTCTCGCCGCCGTCGTTGGATGTGCTGGCCGGCGAGACCGGAACGGCCCGGCTGCGGATCGAGGCACCGCCGCCGGCCGCCGGGCAGGAGGTCTCCCGCTCGTTCACCGTGCTGGCCACCTCGCCGGGCGCCTCCGACCTGGAGGCCACGGCGACCTTCGTGCAGGCGACATCCGCGGCCGCGGTGGACGTTCCGCTGACGGTGCGGTTGGATCCCAGTGTTCTCCGAGTCCGGGACGCGGCCGCCGGGCGGCTCGAGGTGCTCATCGACAACCGCGGCGGTCACCGTCCCCGGCGGGTCTTCCTGTTCGGACGTGATCCGGAAAGGCTTGTCCGGTTCACCTTCTCGCCGCCGTCGCTGGACGTGCTGGCCGGCGAGATCGGCCGGGCCCGGGTACGCCTGGAGGCGCCGCCCCCGGACTTCGGGCAGGAGGCGACCCACCAGATCACCCTTGTCGCGTCCGAAGGGGTCGGCCGGGAGCGGCCCAGAGAGATAGAGGCTTCGGGGACATTCGTCCAGATCACCTCGCCCAAGCCGGTCGAGACTCCGGTCGCGGTCAGGCTGGAGCCGAGCCTGGTCCGGGTGCGGGACACCCCGACCGGCCAGTTCCAGGTCGTCGTCGACAACCGTCGGGGCAACCGGCCGCGGCAGGTCGCCCTGGCCGGCGCCGACCCCGAGCAGTCGATCGGCTTCTCGTTCTGGCCGCCCGTGGTCGAGGTGGGCCCGGGGCAGGTCGCCCGATCACAGGTGCGGATAGACGCCTACCCGCCCGAGCCCGGCCGCGACAGCACCCGCCCGTTCTCCGTCACGGCGTCGGACGGGGTCACCGATCAGCAGGTCGAGGGCTCCTTCGTCCAGGTCACCTCCCCGCCGCCGCCGGACGAGCCGATGACGATCCGCCTGGAGCCCAGCGTGCTGCGCACCCGCAACCGGCGGTCGGCCTCGGCGACGGTGTTCGCGGACAACCGCGGCGGGTCCCGGCCGCGCCGGGTGCAGTTCCGCGGCCACGATCCGGAGCGGGCGGTGCGGTTCTCGTTCGACCCACCGGTCATCGACCTGGCGCCGGGGCAGAGCGGCTACGTGCGGGTGGACATCTCCGCGCCCCGCCCCGACGGCGGCGAGGAGGTCACCCGGCCGTTCAGCGTCGCGGCCAGCGACGGGTCGAAGGAGACCGAGACCACCGGCAGCTTCGTCCAGGAGTCCATGGACTGGCGCCCGATCTGGCGGGCGATCCTGACCCTGCTCGGCGGCGCGCTGATGATCGTCGGCGTGTTCATCCCGTGGAGCGCCGGCCCGACGCTGCGCGGCATCGACTTCACCGCGACCCAGGTCGATCAGCTCTCCGATCAATTCGAGCTGATCCAGTTGCCGGACATCGCCAACCAGCCGTTCGCGACGGCCGGCGCGGCGATCATCGTCGCGGCGATCGTGGCGATGATCGGCCTGTTCGGTCCCAAGGGCCGGCTGAGCCGCTGGGCGGCCGCGATCGGTGCCGTCATCGCCGCCGGCTTCCTGGTGTCGGCAGCCATCAACACCGTGGTCGTCGCCCGGATCGACGTCGGGTCGTTCGTCGTGCTGCTCGGCTGCGCCGGCGCCTTCATCGGCGGCTACCTGGCCCCCAAACGAGGCTGAGCCCCGTTGCCCCTTCGGGCAGCGCTGCCGTCCCCTCAGGTCGTCCGGTTGACCCCTGTCCCGCCCGGGCGCCCGGTGGCACGATCGAGGGGTCGACGGCACCCTTGATCGACTCCCGATCAGCACAGCCGCGCCGCGGGAGGGATCAACCATGCGAACTCACGACCATGACACCGAGGACGCCACGCTGCGCCCCAAGTCCTCCCGGATCGACCAGCATCCGCCCGCCCACCTGGTGCAGGCGGCGGCCGCCGGGCGCAGCGATGTGCTCGACGGGTCGGGGATTCTCGGGTTGCAGCGGGCGATCGGCAATGCCGGGGTCGGCGCCCTGTTGGAGTCGGAACCGGCGGAAGACCGCTCGCCGGTCCACCAGGTCGTCAACTCCGGCGGCGGCAGCCCGCTCACCCCCGACCTCCGGGACGAGATGCAGGGCCGGCTGGGTCACGACTTCTCCGACGTCCGAGTGCACACGGACTCCGCGGCCCACGACTCGGCCAAGTCGGTGAACGCCCACGCCTACACGGTGGGCTCGAACGTGGTGTTTCAGCGGGACAAGTTCGACCCGTCGTCCGTCGAGGGCAAGACGATGCTCGCGCACGAACTGACCCATGTCGTCCAGCAGCGCAGCGGCCCCGTCGACGGCGCCGACGCCGGCGGCGGGATCAAGGTCAGCGACCCATCGGACAGGTTCGAGCGGGAGGCGTCCGCGAACGCCGACCGGGTGATGTCGGCGCCCGCCCCGGCCGCCACCGCCCAGCTGTCGACCGGCGGTTCGTCGGCCGCGGTCCAGCGGCACGAGGACGAGGACGAGGCGGTGCAGGGTGACTTCGTGCAGCGTGACGTCCAGCGCGAGGAGGTCCCCGAGGAGGAAGAGGAAACGGCACAGGGTTCGTTCGTGCAGCGGGAGGCCGAAGAGGAGGAGACGCCCGAGGAGGCGTGACCTCGTTGGCCTGACCGACTGGGGGTTCGGCGTGACCGAAGAACACCGCGCGATGAGTTCGTGATGACCCCCGCAGCGGAACGGGTCTCGACGGAGCGGGACGTCGCTCGGCGCCGCGCCGAACCCGAGGCCGGAAGGGCCCGGGAGCCTGGCCAGCCGCGGCCGGTGCGCCGCTCGACGGCTGCGATGAATCCCCGATCGATGAACGCGCTGCAACGCAGCGCCGGGAATGCCGCGGTGGCCGGGCTGGTCCGCGGCCGGTCCGGTCCGAGCGGCGCATCCGGTGCGGGACCGGCCGGCGCGTCGCAGGCGCCCGCGGGCGGCGGGTCCTCCGCGGGTGCGGTCGTCACCACCGCCGGCGATGCGGCCGTCCTGCCGGTGCAGCGGCTCGCGCCCGGCTCGGCCGCCGCCGGGTCGAGCTCCCCGCCCGTGCCGCCGGCCGCCGCCGATCCGACCGCGGATCCGAGGTTCATCGCCGTCACCGGTGCGGTCAATTCCGCCGGGACGCAGCTGCGCAGGCATCCGCCGACGGCCACGGAGGTCGGCAAGGCGCAGGCGGCTGCCAAGGGCCCACCCGACGACAAGGCCGGCCAGGCCAAGGCGGCCCAGGCCGACGCGATGGCGGCGGCCAGGCCCGGCGGGTTCGACAAGGCCGCCTTCGTCGCCGCCGTCCGCAAGGCCATCGCCGACGCCGCACCGAAGAATCTGGACGAGGCCGACAAGTTCGCCACCTCCGGCAAGGCAGACGGCGTCAAGAGCCAGGTGGTCTCGCAGGTCACGGCCGGTCGCGATGCGTCGGTCAAGAACGTCAAGGACGAGACCGGCAAGACCCCGGACGCCTCGGCGGGTCGGGAGAAGCCGGTCACCCCGCTCGCGGCCGAGCCGTCGCCGGCCGTCCCGCCGGTGAACGGAGCGGCCGCGATGCCCGGTCCGGCACCGGCCGAGCAGATTCATTTCGCCGGCGGCCCCGCCCAGGTCGACCAGCAGATGGCCGACGCCCAGGTCACCGAGAAGCATCTGGAGAAATCGAACGAGCCGCAGCTGCAGGACGCGGCCGCCGCGAAGAAGGACGCCGAGGCCCATTCGGCGGCCGCGCCGGCCGCGATCCGTGCGCACGAGGCGACAACGCTGGGGGAGGCCAAGGCCGGCGCGGGCGCCGACGCGTCGGCGGCCATGGCGGGGATGGGCCGGGACAGGGCCGGCGCGCTGGCCCGGGTGGCCGGCGCGAAGAGCGACACAAAGTCCAAGGACGAGGTCGAACGGGCGCGGATCTCCGGAGAGATCAACAAGATCTTCGACAAGACGAAAGCCGATGTCGAGGCCATCCTGGGCGGCATCGACGGCAAGGTGACCGCCGAGTTCGACAAGGGGGAGGGCGCCGCCCGCACCGCGTTCACGGCCAGGCACCGGGCCGACATGGACAGGTACAAGGACCAGCGGTACTCGGGCGTCACCGGCGCCGCGCGATGGACCGCCGACCTGTTCACCGGACTGCCGGCCGAGGCCGACAGGATCTACGACGTCGCCAAGGCGCAGTACGAGTCCCAGATGACGGCGGTCATCTCCACCGTCGCCGAACTCATCGGCCGCGAACTGGACGCGGCCAAGGCGCGCGTGCAGACCGGCCGCCAGCAGATCAAGGACTACGTCGCGGCCCAGCCGGCGGCCCTGCAGAAGCTGGCCGGCGAGGCGGCCAAGGACGTCTCCGGCAAGTTCGACCAGCTCGACGCGGACGTGGACGCCAAGCAGCAGTCGCTGGTCGACGACCTCGCGAGCAAGTACGTGCAGGCGCGGGGCAGGATGGATGAGGAGATCAAGGCCGAGCAGGAGAAGAACAAGGGGCTGGTCGACAAGGCGATGGACGCCATCGGCGGCGCGATCGACACCATTCTCAAGCTGAAGGCGCTGTTCACCGGGCTGCTCGCACGGGCGACCTCCGCCTTCGCGAAGATCCTCGAGGACCCGGTCGCGTTCATCTCGAACTTCATGTCCGCGGTCAAGCAGGGCTTCCTGTCCTTCGCGTCGAACATCCTCACCCACCTGAAGACGGGCCTGCTCGGCTGGCTGTTCGGGGCACTGGCCTCGGCCGGCATCGAGTTGCCCGACTCGTTCGACTTGAAGGGCATTCTCAAGCTGGTCGGCTCGATCCTCGGGCTGACCTGGACCAACATCAAGGCCCGGATCGCCAAGCTGGCGCCCTGGGCGGCGGCCGCGATCGACGTCATCCAGAGCAAGATCGAGATCTTCACGATCCTGGCCACCCAGGGCATCTCGGGACTGTGGAACTGGATCAAGGACAAGCTCGGTGACCTGAAGTCGATGATCCTGACGCCGATCATGGACTTCGTCAAGGAGAAGATCATCGTCGCCGGGATCTCCTGGGTCATCGGCATGCTCAACCCGGCCGGGGCGCTGGTCAAGATCGTCCAGGCGCTGGTCGGCGTGGTGCAGTGGATCATGGAGCGCGGTGCGGCGCTGATGGACTTCGTCGGGACCGTCATCGACTCCATCTCCGACATCGCGCAGGGTGGGGTCGGGGGAGTGCCGGCCAAGATCGAGGCCGCGCTGGGCAAGGCCGTCCCGCTGGTCATCGCGTTCCTGGCGAACCTGCTGGGGCTGGGCGGGATCTCGGACAAGATCAAGTCCATCCTCAAGGCCGTGCAGGCGCCCATCAACAAGGCGCTGGACGCCGTGCTCAAGGGCGCGCTGAAGCTGGCGGCGCCACTGATCAAAGGGATCAAGGGCATCGGGGCGAAGGTCAAGGCCAAGGTGCTGGGCGGGGACGACTCGCCGGAGGGGAAACAGAAGCGGCTGGAGAAGGGTGTGCGCAGTGGCGTGGCGGCAGCGAACCGGTTCGCCGGCCGCCCGGTGGGGGAGCGAGTGCTGCGTCCACTTCTCAACGGCATCCGGATCCGCTACGGACTCGGCGCACTCGATCCCGTTCAGCAGGGATCGCGCTGGGCGGTGCAGGGCGCGGTGCAACGGATGACGCTGCCCACGTCGGTGCCGACGTCCGCCCCGGCACCCGCATCGGCGCCCGTTCCCGGGACGGCACCGGGCGGCGTGCCCGCTGCACCCGGGCCGGCCCCGACTCCGGGGAACCCGGGTGTCGGCGCACCGGGTCTCGGCCGGATCGGCACCCATGGCAGCAAGCCGCCGAGCCTGCGCAGCGGGCCCCGGATCCATTGGCTGGAGTCCGAGCACGTGATCCCGTTCGCCACCGGAAAGCGGTTGTGGGACATGGTTCGCCTGGCCGTGCCGGGCCGCGGAGGATCGGAGGATCGTGGTCAGACGACGATCATGATCTACTACGAGGCCGCCCGCTTCAAGACACCGGACGACAACAACATGAGCGGGCAGTTCGAGGCCGCGGTCGGTCGGGCGAACGTTGCCGAGCGGCTGACCCGGGCCCGGAGAGCCTTCGACGCCAGCGGCTCCCGATCGGCCAAGGAACAGATCACCGACCTCTTGGCGCTGCTCATGCAGGGTCTGCGAGTGGCCAAGGAGAACGCGGTCGGGCGGACGAACGCGGCGATCGCCAGGGAGAACTCGATGACATCCGAGGGAAACCCCCTGACGCACGGTCAACGTCGGGCCGCACCGGGAAGCTCCGAACCGCCTTCGCCCACGCCGACTCAGGTGGCCTCGGCCGCCGATCGTCAATACGACAACGTCGTCGAGCTCGTGCACCAGGCCCTGTCGAGCCTCGACCCCGGCCTGTGAGTTCGGGCCGAAATGCCTGGTCAGGGGCCAGTGTCGTACCCCTGTTGTACGTTGCGGGTATGGATGGATCGGTGCCTGAGGGCGGGTCGACGGCGTTGCTGGTCGACTCGTTGAAGGCTGCCGATCGGGCGATGGCCAGGGCGCAGGCGTGGCGGGCGGGTTTGATGGTGCAGGTCGCCGACGCCCGCACGGTCGCCGATCGGGCGCGGATCCACGAATTTGGAGCTGGCGGGGGCGGATCCGCGGTACCGGGCGGCGGAGTTCGCGGCCACCGAGATCGGTCTGGCGGTGACCACCGGCAGGTCCAAGGTCGAGCAGGCGGTGGCGATGGCCCGCCGCCTGCAGACCGAAACCCCGGATGTGTGGGACGCGTGGGAGGCCGGGGACATCAACGAGCTCAAGGCGTTCAAGATCAACCACGCCCTGCTCAGGCTGGTCCGGAAGGAGTCCAAGCGGGTCCTGAACATGCTGGTGGTCCCGATCGCCGTCACCAAGACCCCGGAACTGTTGGGACGCTGGTTGAACCAGTTCGTCGCCCGCGCGGAACCGGACGAGTCGGACGAGCGGATCCGCCGATCCCTGG
>DATDBV010000351.1:0-4792 GCA_036524715.1 Nakamurella sp.
CTCGCCCTCCGGTGCACCTTCGGGTGGTGCGTTGCCCTCCGGTGCCTCCGGTGGCTGGGCCTGCCGCTCGGCCTCCTGCCGGTCCTGCTCCCCCTGCGGCAGGGGTGGCGGGGCGAACGGCTCGGACAGCTGGCCGTCGTCGTCGACCACCCGCAGGTTGCCGTCCTTGTCCTGCACGTACAGGTCGTCGTTGACCGGGTTGACCACGACCCGGTCGCCCTCGTCCAGCTCGGGCATCTTGTCGATCTTGTCCTGGTTGGCCTGGCTGACCACCACACCGTTGGCGACCAGCTCGGACGCCTTGACCTTGCGGGCCGGCGTCGGCGAGACGTTGCCCTCGGCCTTCATCTCATTCAGGTGCGGGTCGACCACGCCCTCCTCGAGCGCGCCGGCCAGTTCCTCGTCCTTGATCGCCGGTTCCTCCGGTGCCGCGTCCGGGTCGACCTGGTCCGGGGTGGCCGGCTTGTTGGGCGCGAGGGTGACCTCCTCGATGCCCTGCTCCTCGAGCAGGTCGGTCACGTCGGGGTCGACGTCGGGACCGTTCGCGGCGGCCGTGTCCGGCTTGCCGGACGGGGTGTCGTAGATCGACCCGCCCTCCTCCGGGTTGACCACCTGGTTGCCCAGCGGCTTCACATGCTCGGTGACGTCGACCATCGTCTGTTCGTCGATCTCCCGACGGTGCCGCGGATCCAGCGGGGTGCCGTAGTACCCCAGGTCGTCGACGACCCACACGGTGCCCAGCCGGTCCTTGGCCAGCACGCTGTCGGTCGCCTCGTCGTAGTAGAGCTTGAACCCCTTCGGGATCTCCCGGACCTTCAGGTTCTCGACCCTGTCCTTGGCCTTGTCGCTCAGCCCGGACAGGTCCTCGGCCGGCTCGCTCGGCGGCGGCGGGACCTCCGGCGGATCGTCCGGCGCGTTGGGCTCCTCCGGCGGCGCACCGGTGGGCGAACCGGGCGGCGGGACCGCGTCCCCGCCCTGCATGATCCGCCGCATCCGCTCCATGATGGCCGCCTCGTCCTCACCCCCCGGCGGTGTTGCCTCCGGTGCGTCCAGCCGGGCCCGTTGCCTGGGCGCCTTGCTGACCCGGGTGCCGACGTCGGCCAGCGGGACGACCTCGATGCTGCCGTCGGCGTAGCGCACGGTCGGCCCGGCCTCGGTCAGCCGGGTGATCTTGCCGCGCTTCGGCGCACCGCCGCCGGCCGGGGTGATGTTGACCGACCCGCCCTTGTTGACGAACTTGCCGTCGCTGCCGCGCGGGTGCTGCCACTCCTGGAAGGCGTTGCGGACCCCGCTCAGCGGGCCGGCCACCAGCGGGCGCGGACCCGCGGTCGAGATGATGCCGTCATGGACGCGGGCGCGCAGGGCCTGCCGCGACGCGGTCAGGCCCCTAGAAGGGTTTGCCGGTTCACCCCCCGCCGCCAGGACCAGGTGCCTGCGCCGGCCGTGCGCGCGGATCGCCATCACCACGTCCGGCGCCCGCAGCAGGTCGTGCCGGCGGGCCGCGGCCAGCACCGACCGGTAGAAGTCGTCGTCCGGGTCGGCCGAATCGGTCAGCCCGCGGTACAGCCCGGCCGCGGTCAGCACCGCCGCCTGGCTGTCCAGCCGCAGCCCGCCGGCGGTGACCGCCTGCACCTGCTCGCCGGCCCACTCGGCCGGGATCTCGTCGGCCGCCAGCAGGGCGTGCGCCCGCTTGGTCACGTACCACCGGGCGGCCGGGTGCATCTGCGCGAACCGGATGGCCATCCCCAGGTCGGCGGCCGACGCGACGACCGGGATGGATGCGGTGACCGCCTGCCGCTCGGCCAGGCTGGGCAGCTCGTCCGGGTCGACGATCTCCGCGTCGGCGTCCTGGGTGACGGTGGGCAGCTCGAACACGGACAGCGTGACGCCGGCCGACTCGGCCGCGTCGTAGGTGTTCAGCGCACCGCTGCCGACCTGCACGATGCCCAGGTCCTCGAGGGTGGCGGAATCGTTCTCCAGGGCCCGCCAGTCGCCGCCGTACCGCAGGTAGACGCCCAGCCCGGTCTCCAGCATCAGGGTGACCACGGTGTTGTCCGGGGCCACCACCGCGTCGAGTTGCTGCGCCAGCATGGAACCCTCCTGTATTTCCGCCCGGACCACGAGCAGCGGTTGCGGGACCCCGGCCGTCGGGGCCAGGGTCACCGCGTCGTACGGGGTGACCTGGTGGAACGTGTAGGTCCAGGGCGGCACGACATCCTCGACCGCCGGATCCGCGTTGACCGGCTGGTTGACCCCGACGACCTTGTCGCCGTGGTCGACCAGGCCGTAGAGCTGGGTGGTCCGGTTGCTCCACCGGACCACCCCGTTGCCCACGTCGGCGACGTCCCGGACGTACATCGGGTCGAGCACCGTCTCGTCGACCAGCTCGGTCATCGGGTCGAACTCGCGGCTGACGATGACCAGCCGGGCCGGGTTGGGGATGATCATGCCGCCTCCTCCGTGTCAACCGCGGCAGTGACCGGCGGCTCGACCTCGCCGCTCTCGACGGGCACCTGCTCGTAGGACATCGGCAGATCCTCGATCGGCCGGGAGCTGGCCGGCTCCTTGGCCGGCGGCAGGTCGGCGACCTTGTACTTGTGCGACTCGCTGGTCAGGATCAGGATGTCCGCCACCGGCCGGCCCTCGATGTGGGTGACCCCGCGGGCGGCCAGGTAGTCGATGACCTCCTGGCGCCGTTTGTTCGACTTCACCCCGATGTAGGCGATGCTGCCGGGCGGGGTGCCGCCGCCGATGTAGTAGTCCTGGTGCTCCTTGGTGTTCAGCGCCCGCTCCACACTGTTGGTGTCCTGGCCGGCGTTGCCGAAGGCGTCGCCGTAGCCGGCGCGGATGTCGCCGATCCGCCCCAGGACGGCCTCCGGCCGGTGGTAGACGGTGAATCCCCAGTCGCCCCAGTGCGGGTTCTTCTGCGGCAGCGTGTCGCCGTGCTTGGTGGTGATCGAGGAGAACGTGCCCTCGTTGGCCATGTTGCCGGCGTCGTGCGAGGCCATGTTGCCGGACGTGCGGTAGACCATGCCGGTCAGCCGCTTCTGCACCCCGCCGACCCCGCCGAACAGCAGGTTCGACGCGATGCCGGCGGCGTTGTCCTGGAAGGTCTGACCGTTGCGGATGACCAGGGAGTGCTTGGACTTGGCCGCGATGGCCGTGCGGACCCGCTGGGACCAGAAGAACGTGGTCTTGCCGATCGTGTCGTCGACGCCCATGTGGATGTCCTGCCAGCCGATGTCGGGCACCCCGAAGGTGTCGGCGGCCAGCTTGAACAGGTCGGCGTCGGTGAGGGTGCCGGGCGTGTCGACGTCGTGCTTGTTGAACCGGAACGACGACTTCATCAGGGCCCGGGCGTGCTTCTTGGCCGTGGCCTGGGTCATCGGCGCGTAGTCGATCCCCAGGTCGGCCATCGCGCCGGCAAGCATCTTCTCGTCGGCACCCTCCGGCAGGGTGATCGCGGTGACCCCGTTCCACGAGTTCGGGGTCGCGGTGTGGTTGGGCCGCATGACCTCGATGACCACGCCGTCCGCGGACACCTTGCGCAGACCGTCGGTGCTGCCCAGGAACTCGACCGCCGAATTGCCGGTCGGCACCTTCTGCCCGGGGGTGATGTCCAGCACCCCGTTGCCGGTGGCGTCCCCGCCCTTGACCGCGGAGATGACGCCCTCATTCGTGACGTGCGTCCACTTCATCGCCTTGGCCTGCTCGGACAGGGTGAAGTTGGAATGCCCCGGGGTGGCCGGCGGCGGTGGCGGCATGACCGTCGGGTCCCACTCGTAGGTGATCATCGGGAACCCGGTCTTGAAATCCGCCGTGATCTCGTCGCCGTTGTCGTGCTTCATCTTCACGATGCCCGTGCCGTCCGCGTCCCAGTCGACCGCGGTCACCGTGTAGCTCGGCTTGTCCTGGTTCTTGTCCGACAGCCACCCCTGGCTGCTGGTCTTCTTCATCGCGAACTTCATGCCGACCGCGACGTCGCCGGACTGCTTGTTGGACAGCTTCTTCCAGCCGCCGATCGGCTCCACCTTGGGTTGCGGCGCGTTCGGGTCGCCCTTGAGCTTGGCGATCAGGGCCTGCGACTGCTGCTTGGTCAGGGTCAGGTTGACCCGGACCACGCTCTTGCCGGCCGGGGTCTTGACCCGCATCATGCTGATCGCCCCGCTGCGCACGCCCTGTGCGTCGGACAGGATCGCGTGGTGCTTGCCGGTGGCGAACGTGGCCGCGATGGCCTCGCCGGGCGGGGTGACGGCCAGCGGCATCCCCGCCGGCACGTCCTTGACCGGGGCCTTGGGCGCGTAGCTCGTGTAGTTCGCCCCGACGTCCACGCTCAGCGCGGACACCTTGCGCGAGGACATCTTGCCGTCGCTGGTCTTGACCTTGGCCATGCTCGTGGTCGGGTTGACCGACACGATCATGCCGCTCATCGGGCCCTTGCCGGTGACGTGCATCCCGACCGACGGGATGTACCCGTCCTTGGTGAGATCACTGCCCCAGGCGGCGATCTGGGCGGGGGTCGGCTTGGCACTGCCCGGATACTCCGGGGCCTTCGATTCCGACTCGGGCTCGGGCCCGGGTAGCTCGGGCGACTGCACCGCGGACGTGACCGCGTACCAGGGCTTGTCCGCGTACAGGTACCGGTTCCCCGGACCCAGGTTCGACTCCAGGGTGCCGTCCGGGGCGACCTCGTACCGTTCGGTGAACTTGGCCACGAACTGCCCGGCGGTGAGGGCGGACGGCGTCACGGTGCTGACCTTGGCGAAATAACCGGGGCCGTGGCTGGTGCCCT
>DATDBV010000352.1:0-7093 GCA_036524715.1 Nakamurella sp.
TCGGCCACCCGCGGACCGCCGGCCACGACCACGGTGAACACCCCCTGCATCCGGCCGCGCATCTCGTCGGTGGCGTTGACCTGCAGGATCGTCGACCGGTACACCGCGCTGACCAGGTCGGCCCAGCCGCCGACGGCCAGGAAGATCGCCGCCAGCCACAGGATCGACGTCGTGCCGTACAGGGCCATCGAGACGCCCCAGACCACGATCGCGGCCACGATGGCGACGCCCTGCCGGTGCACCCGGTGGATCCAGCCGCCGGTCAGGCCGCCGATCAACGAGCCGACCGCCAGTGCCGCGTTCAGCACGCCGAGCTCGAATCCGCCGCCGACCGCACCGCCGAACGTCTCCTGCGCCATCTGCGGGAACAGGGCCCGCGGCATGCCGAAGACCATCGCGATGATGTCCACCACGAACGTCATCAGCAGCAGCGGCTTGAGCCACAGGTAGCGCAGCCCGTCGACCACCTTGGCCCGGCCACGCCGCTCCCCCAACGGCGGGACCGGCGGCAGCCGGAGCACCGCGTAGAGGATCGCCACCAGGGTCAGCGCGTCGATGAAGTACAACCAGGCCAGCCCGACGATCGGGAGGAGCACGCCGACCAGCAGTGGGCCGACGATCACCCCGATGCTGAACACGGTCATGCCCAGCGCGTTGGCCGAGGCAACCAACTCGGCCGGCACGATCCGCGGGATGATCGCGCTGCGGGTGGGCTGGTTGACCGCGAAGAAACCCTGCTGCAGGGCCAGCAGGGCGAACACCGTCCACACCGACTCCGCCGTCCCCAGCGCGGCCAGCCACAGCCCGATGCTGGTCACCGCGATGCCGACCGAGGTGACGATGAGCAGCTTGCGTCGGTCGTAGGTGTCCGCGATCGCCCCGCCGAGCAGCCCGAAGACGACCAGGGGAACCAGCGCGACCAGGGACGCGAAGCCCACCCACGCCGAACTGCCGGTCAGGTCGAACACCTGCTGCTGCACCGCGACGGCGGTGATCATCGACCCGACGACGGTGACTACCTGACCGAAGAACAACCGCCGATACGCCGGGACGGACAACGGGCGCAGGTCCGGCCCGATGCCCGACCACTTCCGCCTGGGCTCGGCCGGCTCCTGGTCGGACTCCTGCGCCTCGCTCATGGAGCCAGACGCTCGATCACCCAGCCGAGGGTCGGGTCGTGGCGGTACCGGAGCCTGTCGTGCAGCCGGGCCAGCCGGCCCTGCCAGAACTCGACGGACTCCGGGACGATCCGCCAACCACCCCAGAAGTCAGGCAGGGGTATGGCAGTCACCGCTGTCTCGTCGCCGGCATCGGGCCCCCCGAACCGGTCGGCAACCTGAGTCTGCAACGACTCCAACGCGGCCCGGTCGGGAAGCACGGATGACTGCGGGCTGGCCCAGGCACCCAGCCGGGATCCCCGCGGGCGGCTCGCCCAGTACTCCTGGGCCAGCGCGTCGGACACCCGCTGCACCCGGCCGCGCACGTGCACCTGCCGCTGAAGGCCGACCCACGGGAACGTCACCGCCGCCCACGGGTTCGACTGCAGATCGCGGCTCTTGTCCGAGCGAAGGTTGGTGTAGAACACGACACCGTCGGCGTCCACCCCCTTGCACAACACCGTCCGGCTCGCCACCTCGCCGGTCGGTCTCGCGGTGGCCAGCACCATCGCGTTCGGTTCCGGGATCCCGGCGGCCATCGCGTCGGCCAGCCAGCGGTCGAACTGGGCCACCCAATCGGCGGCGAGGTCGTCCTCGGCCAGTCCGGCCAGCGAGTACTCCTCGCGCATTGTGGCCATCCTCGACTGGCCCGCGCCGTCCTCGCCACGCTCCATGTCCGTCCTCACTCGCGTCGCGCCGGCACGTCCCCGACAGCCAGGAACCGACGCTACGCCGACCTCCGGGTCGGCTTTCCGCTCGACCGGAAAGGTAAAGAAGTGACCAAGACCACCCTGTTGGCACTGGTCGTGGCGCCCCGTTGGCGGGCATTGTGAAGTGACGGTGAGGGTCGTGGACCCTCGCCGGGTCGAACTTCATCTTCGACACGGACTCACCCCGGCTTTCCGCTCGGCCCATCCCGGCGCATCGGCGCTCCGGTTCACCCTCGGCGTGGAGGTAGAGATGGCAACGAATGGTTCTGACTTCGTCCCCGGGCTGGAGGGTGTGGTGGCGTTCCACACCGCCATCGCCGAACCCGACCGGAACGGCGGTTCGCTGCGTTACCGCGGGGTCGACATCGAGGATCTGGTCGGCCGGGTCGGCTTCGAGGACGCCTGGGCTCTGCTGGTCGACGACGAGTTCGGCGCACGGCTCCCGGTCGAGACCGCCTCACCGGCGTTCCGTTCCGGTGACGTCCGGGTGGACGTGCAGGCGTCCCTGCCGCTGCTCGCCCCCGCCCGCGGCTTCGGCCCGCTGCTGGACATCACCGACGCGCAGGCGCGAGAGCACTTGGCCCAGACCACGTCCGCGGTGCTGTCCTACGCCGCGCACTCGGCCCGGGGCGAGCGGATGGCTGTCTCGACGCGCGAACTCGAGTCGTGTTCGACCGTGGTCGAGCGGTTCGTCACCGCGTGGACCGGCGAGGCGAACCCGCAGCAGGTCAGCGCGATCGACGCGTACTGGGTGTCGGCGGCCGAGCACGGGATGAATGCGTCGACCTTCACCGCCCGGGTGGTCGCGTCCACCGGGGCGGACGTGCCGGCCAGCATCACCGGCGCGATCGGGTCGATGTCCGGTCCGCTGCACGGCGGGGCCCCCGCGCGGGTGCTGCCGATGGTCAAGGAGGTCGAGGCCGGCGGCGACCCGCACGGCCTGGTCACCCGGATCCTGGACAACAACGAGCGGCTGATGGGATTCGGCCACCGGGTGTACCGGGCCGAGGATCCCCGGGCCCGCGTGCTGCGCCGCACCTGCCGCGACCTGAACGCGCCCCGGTTCGAAGCCGCGGCCGCGCTGGAGCAGGCGGCGCTGTCGATCCTGCGCGAGCGGCGGCCGGACCGCGCCATCGAGACCAACGTGGAGTTCTGGGCGGCCGTCATCCTGGACTTCGCCGGGGTGCCGGCGGCGATGATGCCGGCCATGTTCACCTGCGCCCGCACCGCCGGTTGGAGCGCGCACATCCTCGAGCAGAAGCGGCTGGGCCGGATCGTCCGCCCGTCCGCCTTCTACGACGGCCACGGAGCGCGCGGGGTCGATGACGTCGCCGGCACCCCGGCCGTGGCCGTCACGGTCTGACCGGCCCGACCCGACCCGAACCGCACCGGACCCACCCAGAGGGCCCATCCCACGCCGGTCCCCACGGCAAGCCGCCCCACCGCGCGGATCAACTACGCCGGCGCGGCCAAGTCGATGACATGCGTCACACCGTCCCACTCGGTGCGAGTTCATCCGCGCAGGGTCCCGCGCGGATGAATTGCGCGACTCGCGTCACGCACGTCACATGCGACGGGAGTTGATCCGCGCGGCCGCAGTTGATCCGCGCGGGGCTGGCAAGATTGGGGCCGACTCGGCCGCGGCACGGCTCGGTCGAGTGTCCGAATTGCCACGCAAGGAGATTGTGCCGCCATGGCCGAAAGCACCGCCATCACCCTGCCCGCCGACCTCAAGCCGACCGACGGCCGGTTCGGCTGCGGCCCGTCGAAGGTCCGCCCGGAGGCCCTGGCCGCCCTGGCCGACTCCGGCACGTCGGTGATCGGCACCTCCCATCGGCAGGCTCCGGTGAAGACGCTGGTCAGGTGGGTCCGCGAGGGTGTCTCCGCGCTGTTCGGCCTGCCCGAGGGCTACCAGGTGATCCTCGGCAACGGCGGCACCACCGCGTTCTGGGACGCCGCCGCCCTCGGCCTGGTCCGCAATCAGGCCCAGCACCTGACGTACGGGGAGTTTTCGAACAAGTTCGCCACGGTCACCCGCAATGCGCCGTTCCTGGCCGACCCGGTCGTCATCAAGTCCGACCCGGGCGACGCGCCGGACAACGTCGCCAACCCGGATGTCGACGTGTACGCGTGGGCCCACAACGAGACCTCAACCGGGGTCGCCGTGCCCGTCGTCCGACCGGACGGGGCCACCGCCGACCAGCTGGTGCTGATCGACGCCACCTCCGGGGCCGGCGGCCTGCCGGTCGACATCGGCCAGGCCGACGTCTACTACTTCGCCCCGCAGAAGGTGTTCGCCGCCGACGGCGGCCTCTGGATCGCCCTGGCCTCCCCCGCCGCGCTGGATCGGATCGCCGAGATCGCCGCCACCGACCGCTGGATCCCCGAGTTCCTGTCCATCGCCACCGCCCTGGACAACTCGGGCAAGGATCAGACGCTGAACACCCCCGCGGTCGCCACGCTGTTCCTGCTGGCCGACCAGCTGGACTGGCTGAACGGTCAGGGCGGGCTGGACTGGGCCACCAAGCGCACCGGGGACTCCTCGTCCCGGCTGTACGAATGGGCCGAATCACGGGAGTTCACCACCCCGTTCGTGGCCCGGCCCGAGTTGCGTTCGCAGGTGGTCGGCACGATCGACTTCGCCGACTCGGTGGACGCCGCCGCGGTGGCGAAGGTGTTGCGGGCCAACGGGATCGTGGACACCGAGCCGTACCGCAAACTGGGCCGCAACCAGCTGCGGGTCGGCATGTTCCCCGCCGTGGAACCCGATGACGTCTCCGCCCTGACCGCCTGCGTCGACTACGTCGTCGAGCGGCTGTAGCACCCGGCGGCCGACCGGCCGACCGCCACCCCACCACGCCCGAGTTGATCATGAATAACACGCCCTCATTCCGTCGGAATGAGGGCGTGTTGTTCATGATCAACTGCCATGGAGGGGTGGCTTCGTCGAACGCCCGTGGCCGACGCCCGGCGCGCCTGGACGGACCGGGGATCGCCGCGCGATACCGTCCCGATGACGCTTGAAAAGTGCTGCCCTGAAAAGTGCTGCGGGGAGGAGAAAAGCCGATGCGCGCGCTTCGGGTCCTGGGGATGGCCGAGGACGGCGAGAACCTGCTCTGCGAGGACACGGTGACCGGGGAGGTGTTCTCGCTGCGCACCGACGAGCGGCTGCGGGCCGCCGCCCGCGGCGAGCTGAAGGGGTCCGGTCGGCGCGTCGTCGAGACCGATCCCCAGCTGCGACCCCGGGAGATCCAGGCCCGGATCCGGGCCGGCAAGACGGTCGCCGAAGTGGCCGCCGAGGCCGTGACCAGCGTCTCGCGCATCGAGAGCTACGCCTATCCGGTGATGCTCGAACGCCAGAACATGGCCGACAAGGCCCGGGCCGCGCACCCGATGGTCGACGGGAATCCAACCCGCAAGACCCTCGAGGAGCTGGTGACCGCGACCCTGCGGCAACGCGGACACGCCGACGGCATGCGCTGGGACGCCTACCGGCCCGACGACTACGGCTGGCTGGTCGCCGTGCACTGGCACGCCGGTCGGAGCGACAACCAGGCCACCTGGGAGATCCACACCGGGGCCCGGACGACCACGCTGCGGGCCCGGGACGACGCCGCCCGCGAGCTGCTCGACCCGTCACCTCGGCCGCTGCGGACCATCGCCGAGGCGTCGACGGAACCGGCGCCCGCCGAGGCCGCGAGCACGTTCGACCAGCTGTTCGGCGAGCCTGCCCCCCGGCCGGCCGCGGGCACCGACACCCGCCTGTCGGAGGCGGCCCGGCACCCGGCCGGGACCCGCCGGCCGGTCGAGCAGGCCGCTGCGCCAACGGCGCCGGCCGCCCCGACCCCGCCGCCGGCCACCCAACCGGATCCCAAGCCGGCCGTACCGGCCCGGCAACCGGCCGAAATGACTGGAACCGAACCGAACCTGCCCCCCACCCGGACGGCCCGCCGCGGCCAGCGGCCGGTCATGCCCGGCTGGGAGGATGTGCTGCTGGGCGGGCCGTCAAAGGGCTGACCGGCTCTGTCGAGAGTCCTGTCCCGACCGTTGTTGCGACCGATCTTGCGGCCGATGTCGTCGGGCCGGGCCGGCGGATCCACCGGCTCGCCGGCGTGGTTAGCAAGTGCCCGAGGGTCACGAGCGTGGCCAGCACGGCCAGGAATTCCAGGAACGCCACCAGCGGCGACGGCACCGGTGCGCTCCCCCACAGGAAGGGTGCGTACGCCAACAGCGAACTGGTCGTCACCGCCACGGCGACCGGCCAGAACCGCCGGACGTAGAACGCCGAAACGATCGTCATGACGTCGGCCAGGTAGAAGTACCGCTCGTGCATCTGCGGCAGGACGAACGGGACGGCCAGTACGATCGCGGTCACGGTCAGCACGATTTGGGGCTCGGTCAGCGGCCGGGCCCGCCAGGCCAGCACCCCGATCCCGGTGACGAGCAGCGCGCCGATCACCAGGCCCAGCAGCAGAGCGACGGATGATCCGCCGACCCACTGGAACATCGTCGGCGCGTTCTTCGTCAGGCTCCCCAGGCCGCCGGCCGACCCACCGCCACCCCGACCACCGACACCGCCGCCGTCACCGGCCGTCACCTGATTCGGGTACACCATCAGCAGGCTGCCCCAGCCGCGACCGGCCAGCGCGGCCGGCAGCAGCATCGCCACGAAGGTGGCCGGGATCGCCAACAGCGCGCGCAGCCGCCGCCGATTCACCACCAGCACGATGAGCAGGGCCGGCAGGAAGAAGATCGCCTGGAGCTTGAACGCAAGGGCCAGACCGAAGAAGGCGCACGCCCACCAGTCCCGGCCGCGCAGCAGGAAGTACAGGCTGCCCAGGCAGAACGCGGCGTAGATCGAGTCGCACTGCCCCCAGTACCCGCTGTTGATCAGCACGGTCGGCGCGAACAGCACCACCGCGAACGCCAGCACCGACATCCGGACCCCGAACCGGCGCCGGACGATCAGCCCGGCGAAGGCGGCCAGCACGACATCGAACGTGATCGACACCAGCTTGATCGCCACGATCTTCGGGACGGGCAGGTAGGTCGCGGCGGCCAGCAGGTCCAGGTAGGGCGGGTTGTAGTTGCCGATCTCCTGGCCGATCGCGCGGAGGCCACCACCGGCGGCCAGCGCGTCGTACCAGGGGCTCAGGAACACCCGGTAGTCGCTGTTGACCTCGTTGACGAACAGGAATCGGGCGGCGATCGCCGCGGCCACCACCG
>DATDBV010000353.1:0-14871 GCA_036524715.1 Nakamurella sp.
GACGTCGCAGCGCTGGTCGCGGTCGGTGTGACAGCCGCGCCGATCCCGACGGCCGCGCCGAACACGGCCAGCAGGCCCAGGGTGTAGCCGCCGATCTTCATGGCGGTGTTCATCGCGGATTCCTCCCGGTGGCGGTGACCACCCGATTGGTGCGGTCAGCTGTGAAGTGGGGAGCGCCAGAGGTTGAACGTGGCGCTGGCGACCGACTCGACTGGCCGGATGTGCGGCCGCAAGCCCTGGTGGGTCCTGCGGAAGGGCCGGTCAGGAGCGGACCAGCCGGGCGATGGCCTCGGATGCCTCGCGGATCTTCTCGTCCGCCTCCGGACCGCCGGACGCGGCGGCCCGCACCACGCAGTGGCTCAGGTGCTCGTCCAGCAGACCCAACGCCACCGACTGCAGCGCCTTGGTCATCGCCGACACCTGGGTCAGGATGTCGATGCAGTACTTCTCGTCCTCGACCATCTTCTGCAGGCCCCGGGCCTGACCCTCGATGCGGCGCAACCGCTTCAGGTAGTCGTCCTTGCGATGGATGTACCCGTGCGGGCTCGCATGATCGTGCGTCGCGGCGGTCATCGTGGAGCTCCACTTCTCTCAGGGATCCGGCTTCGAATCCCTCTATCAATACCCCTGACAGGTATCTCGGGACCCTCTTGGAATAGAGTACCCCCCTAGGGTACTTGGGGCAACCAGTGGGCCGGTCCCCGTCATCACCCTCTCTAATCAGAGCAGCAGGTGTCGTTGCGGCAACGGCCGCGCTGGCATTGGTATCCCCGGCCGTCGCCACCGCGGCCGGATCCGGAGCCGACTTCGGACAGCACGGCCGCCACCGCGCACAGAGCATGGGATTCGACGGCACCCACAACCCGGAATGCGGGGCACGCCGGATGGGACCCGAAGCCACATGTGCTGACCGGTCACAGGGAACAGCCGCATCGGCCCAGACGCGCCGGTGCAAGGCGCATTCACAGAGCCGGGCCCGTCAGGCCCGGAGTCCTGTTCGACCCGGGGTGGACGGGCCCCGGCGGAACAGCCGCGCCGCGAGGACGGCGAGCGCGGGCAGCCAGGCCAGCCCGAGGAGCAGCGCGTACGTGGCGGCCAAGAGCAGGTTGGGCCAATGTAGGTGATCCGCGGGGGTCAAACACGGTCGGGGTGACCGCGAGTGAGGCGCCGGTCACCACCAGCACCGCAACCCCGATCACCCGGAGCCGGTCGCCCAACAGGGCGCCGGTGCGGAACCCGGCCTGCATGAGCCGCCGGTCACCGGACCGGGAGTTCAGGACGACGAACAGCCCGGCGGGGGTGGCCAGCGACGCGACCGCGATCGGGGTCATGGTTCCGGCGTGTCGGGCAGCCAGAACGTCAGGGGGCTGGGGGTGTGGACTTGCCCGACCCGTTCTCCCCGACCAGGCCCGCCACCTCACCCGGGCGCTGCGTGAGATCAGCGCCCGCAACACAGCGGTCCCGGTGCCGGGCCGGCCACAGCCCACGCCGGTAGGACTTCTCGACCCCGGCCGCCACCAGCACCGGCGGCCCCAGCCCATCCGGTGACGAACCCGGGCCGCTCGCCGATGACGTCTGCGTCTTCGCGCCCACCGCGTGCGCCTCCTCGTTCGAAGGTGACCTCCGGCCACCGGCCACCGGCCACTGCGCCACTAGACCCGATCACCCAGGGCACGGGCGCTCCCGAGCGGTGACGGTTCACCCGCCGGTGCGGCCCGCGAGCGGCTCACGAGGTCCTGCCGAACGATCCTCTGCCGCACCCACGGTGATCCGTCGCTCTCAGAGTCCGCTGAACGCTCGGCCACGCACAGGGCCTTTCGCCCCTACCCTGCCCGGGTACCCCATCGGAGAATGAGGGTGTCGACGCACGGAAGGAGACGGCGATGAGGAATCGGTGGACGGTGAACATCAGCCCGCCGGAACGGGCGGCTCGCATCGGTCTCGGCCTGGTCGGCGTGATCGGCGCGGTCGCGCTGCTCATCGGTTCGTCCGGGCTGGTGACCGTCGTGCTCGCGGTGCTGCTCGGTGCCGCGGGTCTGGATCTGATGGTGACCGGGGCGCTGGGTCATTGCCCGCTGTACGCCAAGCTGGGCCACGTGCCGGCGTCCCTGAGGAGGTCGTGATGACCGATCTCGAACCGCGTTCACCCCACGCAGGCATGCCAGGTGGCCGGCACGGTGGTCACCACTGGATGATGATCGCTTGCTGCGTCCCGATGCTGCTGATCGCCGTCGTGCTCGTGGTGAGCGGGGTGGCCAATGCCGGCGCGATCGTGTTCGCCCTCATGTGCACGGCGATGATGGCCGTGATGATGGCCGGAATGGGCCACGGCAAGGACTCCTGACGGTCAACCAGCCCCAGCCGAGACCATGCGGAGCCGATATTCGCCTTGGCCGCCACGGGTGGCACTCAAATTGGAAGGTGGTGCATTTGCGATGATGTGGTGGACTCAGGGTTGGGGATGGGGTGGTTGGCTGGGAATGAGCCTGGTGATGCTGGTGTTCTGGGCCGCCGTGATCTGGCTCATCGTCTCGTTGACCGGATTCTGGTCGAAACCGGATGCACCGTCGGCCCGGCAGCGTGCCGAGCAGGTGCTCGCCGACCGGTTCGGGGCCGGCGACATCACCGCCGCCGATTACCAGGACCGGCCATCCAAGGGTGCGCCGCAATGACCACCACCTCCGCGACGACCACCAGGCCACAACCACCATCCCGCTCAGCCACCGGCCATCAGCGGGAGATCGCGAGCCGGCTACGGAGGGTGGGCGGTCAACTGGGCGGCGTCCATGCCATGTACGAGAACGATCGCTACTGCCTGGACGTCCTGGACCAGTTGTCCGCCGTGACAGCCGCGACCGATGCCGTGGCCCTGCTGATCCTGGAGGACCACGTCCGAGGCTGCGTGCGCGACGCGATCAACGGTGCCGACCCCGACGAAAAGGTCGACGAAATCGTCACTGTCATCAGTCGTTACGTCCGCGGCCGCGGCGGCCGGCGATGACCGCGCCCACTCCCGACGCCCAGCCTGACGCCAATCCGGGTGCGCCGGACCCGGATCGTCCGGCGTCATCCGGCCGGATCCGCGCGCTATGGAACGCGGTTGTGGCCGGGATCGCCGTCGTGATGGGGATTCTCCCGCATGTGTTGCATCACATCGGGTTACTCGCCGATTCAGCACCTGGCTCGCCCCGGCGATCGCGCTGGTGGTCTTCATCCTCATGTTCGCGGTCTCGGCCTTCGTCATCGGACCGGCGATCAGCGGCACCGACAGCACCACACCCACTCCCATTCCCGCACCCGCCACGGCCCCGGCGACCGGGCCGACGGTCGACCACGAGGGACACCACCCAACGGGATGATCATGGTGGTCGGAATCCGTCCTGCCATGCTGCACTCCGGCCGGCGGGATTCCGTGGGGAACCGATCACCACAGGGTGGTTCACGTCCACCCGAATCCAGGTGTGGTGGTTCGCTGGAGGTCGATCGATAGACGGACCCGGACGTCGTTCCCCTGGCGCCTTCATCGAATCTTCATTGCGGCAATGGCCGCGGCTTCACGCACGGTCCGCATGCTGAGAGATAGGCACCGTCTGGTGTCGCGCCGGACAAGGAGTTGACGTTGGAATGATGGGCTACGGATATGACGGCGGCGGCGTGTGGATGTGGGTTTTCGGTGGCCTGATGATGGTCGGTGTGCTGCTCCTGATCGGGGCGGTGGTGTGGGCAATCATTGCCGCGACCACCCGCGGCAACGCCGCCCCCACCGCGCCGACCGATACGGGTGGACGGGCGCGGACCCGGCAGCTGTTGGACGAGCGGTACGCCCGCGGTGAGATGACCTCCGAGGAATACACCGAGCGGCTGCACACCCTGGCGCTCTGACGTGCGGCCACTGAGCCGGCGTCGAGCCCTGCAATTCGGCGGTCTCGGCGTGGTCGGCGTCGTCGTCGGCGGCGCGGGCCTGGCCTGGGCCGGGACCACCCGCTATGACCCTGTCCAGGGTGAGACCTTCGCGGCACCAGAGGTTCTCACCAGCACTGACAGGAACCTGACGCTCACCCTGGAGGCAACCGGGGTCAGCGGGCGGGTGGCCGGGCGGGACGCATCGACGTTGCGGTACAACGGCGGTCTCCCCGGACCCACCCTGCGGCTGCGGCCCGGGGATCACCTCGGGATCGACCTGGTCAACCGCCTCAACGAACCGACGAACCTGCACACCCACGGGTTGCAGGTCTCCCCGCAAGGAAACGGCGACAACCCGTTCGTGATGGTCAACCCCGGCGAGAGGTTCCGCTACGACTACCAGCTCCCGGACAGTCACCCCACGGGGACGTTCTGGTACCACCCGCACCACCACGGCCTGGCCGCGGACCAGGTCTTTGCCGGTCTCTACGGGGCGATCGTCATCGACGAACCGGACCCGCCCCAGGTCGGCGCGGACCGGGTGTTGGTGATCTCCGACATCACCCTGGACGGCACCGGCACCGTCGCACCGGCCACCGGGATGCAACGAATGGCCGGCCGGGAGGGCGACCTGGTGCTGGTCAACGGCCGGGCCAACCCCGTGCTGTCCGCGCAACCGGGCACCCGGGAGCGGTGGCGGATCGTGAATGCCTGCGTGTCCAGGTACCTGCGGTTGCGCCTGGACGGGCAGGACCTGCAGCTTCTCGGCGTCGATCTTCCCCTGGGTGGTCAGCCGCAGCCGGTCGACGAGCTGCTGCTCGCCCCGGGGAACCGCACCGACCTGCTGGTCACCACCCGCGCCGGCACCAGCACCCTGCGGACGCTTCCGTACTACCGCGGCAGCGCCATGGGCATGGGCGGTGGCATGGGCTCCCGAGGCACGGACTCCGGCGGGTCGGTGATCGAACTGGCCACGCTGACCGTCACCGGCACAGCCACCCCGGCCTTCGCCGCCCTCCCGCCGCGACCGGCCGTCACCGATCTCCGAACCAGCACGATCACCACCCGGCGCACCCTCACCCTCGGTATGGGCATGGGTATGGGTATGGGTATGGGTACCGGTGCTTCCGCGTTCACCATCGACAGTCGAGGCTTCGACCCCAACCGGGTCGACCAGACCGTCACGGCGGGCGCGGTCGAGGAATGGATCATCACCAACACCGGCCCGATGGACCACCCCTTTCATCTGCACGTCTGGCCGATGCAGATCCTGAGCATCGCCGGACACGCGATCGACCCGCCGACCTGGCAGAACGTGGTCAATGTCCCGGCCCGCAGCAGCACTGTCGTGCGCGTCGCGTTCGACGCCGACACCGGCCGCACCGTCTACCACTGCCACATCCTCGACCACGAGGACAGCGGCATGATGGGCGTCATCGAGGTCGTCTGACGCGAGGCGGAGCAGACACCTGGGCGGAACGGGCTGTTGGCGGCGGCTTCGGGCCCGTCAGTTGCCGACCACCCCGATGGAACCCGATCGGTCGGACGAGCGCAACGGGAGCACCATGGTGAAGCTGGCCCCCTGCCCCGCTCCCGCCGATGCTGCCGTCACGTCCCCGCCGTGGCCGCGGGCGATCCCGCGGGCGATCGTCAGGCCGATACCTGATCCCGGCGACCGGCGCGTCTGTCCGGGCGCCCGATAGAATCGCTCGAACACCTGTTCGAGATCCGGTTCGGACAGTCCGACGCCGGTGTCGGTCACCTCGACCTCACCACCGCGGGCGGTGGGACGTGCGGTGACCGTGACGGTCCCGCCGACGGGAGTGGCCAGCAGCGCGTTACCGAGCAGGTTGGTCAGCACCTGGGTGATCCGGTCGGGATCGACATGCACAGGCAGCACAGGGTCGGCGTTCACGATCAGCGTGACCTGCGCGTCCTGGAACTGCGGCCCGAGCCGGGTGGCCGCGCGGCGCGCCAGATCGGCCAGGTCCGCATCGACCGGGTGCAGGTCCAAGCCCTGCTCCTGCGCTCGGGACAAACTGGACAGGTCGTTGGCCAACCGGTGTAGCCGACGCAATTCCTCGCTCAGCGAGGCCAGAACCTCGGGTTCGGGGGCGAAGACGCCGTCGATCAAACCCTCGACGTACCCGTCGAGGGCGGTCAGCGGGGTCCGCATTTCGTGTGCGACGTCACCCAGCAACCGCGTGCGGCGGGTCTCGGTGCCGGCCAGCGTGGTGGCGAGGGTGTTGACGTCCGCGGCCAACGCGGCCAGCTCCGGCTCCGACGGAAGGGGGACGCTGACCTCGTACCGGCCGCCGGCGATCTGTCTGGTCGCCGAGCGCACCGCGTCCAGCGGGCGCAGCAGCCGACGGGTGACGAACCACGCCGCCCCGACGGCGGCGACGACACTGGCCGCCACGCCGACCAGGAGGGCCGTGTCGAGCGCGGACTGGAACGCGTCGTGCACGCCCGCCTGCGCGGCACCCATGCCCATGTCCATTTCCATGCCGGTGCTGACGCCGTTCATCATCCCGACCTGGTGATCGAACAGGGCCGGGGCGAGTAGCCGCACGGTCAGGTAGGCCACGACGGCACCGATGAGGACCACGACCGCGTAGGAGAGGAAGAGCCGCAACGGCAAGCGCATCCTCATGCCGGGCTACCGACGAACTTGTACCCCGCGCCGCGCACGGTGGCGATCAGATGAGGATCACCCGCCGGGTCACCGAGCCTGGCGCGCAGGCTGCGGATGTGCACATCGACCACCCGCTCGTCACCGTAGAAGTCGTACCCCCACACCCGCTCGAGCAACTGCGCCCTGGAGAACACCCGTCCCGGGGCCGTGGCAAGGGCGGCGAGAAGGTCAAACTCCAGGCTGGACAACGTCACCGACGCTCCGTTCGCCTCAACCTCGCGGCCCACGGGGTCGATGGTCAAGCCGTCGAAGCGAAGTGGGGCATCAACGCCGGTACGAACGCCCCGGCCACGGCGCAGCACCGCCTTGACCCGTGCCGTGACCTCCCGTGGGCTGAATGGCTTGGTCACGTAGTCGTCCGCGCCGACACCCAGACCGATCAGCTTGTCGACCTCCTCGGCACGTGCCGTGACCAGGATGACGTAGGCATCGCTGAAGATGCGCAACTGCCGGAGCACCTCCAGCCCGTCGATCCCGGGCAGCATGACATCCAGCAGCACCAGGTCGGGCGGCTCGTCGCGCAGCGCGGCCAGAGCCCGTACCCCGTCAGCGGCCTCCGCCACGTCGAACCCATCCGCCTCCAAATAGCCACGCAGGACAGTGCGGATATGGGCCTCGTCATCGACGACCAACACCCGTCGCATCGCTCACTCCTTCAGACCGGCCTCGGAAAGCAAGCCTCCACACGGCCGCACCGAGGTCACCGGGCGGCCGGAGCCGCACACATTGCCGTTGATGGATCGGCCCAACGCCTGTCCGGGTCGCCGGCCCGACCATCGCAGCCGACAGGCTCGGACGGGGGCCTGACCACGCATCCTCCCGTCCCGGGATGTGCCCGGCGCAGTGACCACCCGGCAAGGACTACCGGCCCATCATCCCGCCCGTCCCGCACCCAGCGGACCGATCTCTCAACATGCGGACAGGGAATGAAGCAATGGGCGCTACCCGCATGAAGATCCCGTGAAAGGCAGCCGCTCGCCGGAGAATGTGGTCACCGGGCGCCCTTCGTGTGGCAGCCGTGGCGTGGAACCTTCGCCTTCCACCGATCGAACTGCCGGCCTTTGCCCCGGCCACGTGTCGCCGCAGCCCGGTTGCTCTTGGATCCGGCCGAGTCGACCGGTCAGCCGCCCGGCCTGACCGCCCCGATGTACCCGCTCCAGCTCATGGTGGAGATCTTCACGGAGGTGCCGGAATTCTTGGCCTCGACGACCTGGTTGTTGCCCATCCACATCGCGACGTGGTGGATGGTGGTCGGGTCGGAGGTATTCCTGGCGTAGAAGACGAGGTCGCCGGGTTGGAGTTGATCGCGGGAGATCTTCGGTTGGCCGGCGTACTGGTACGCCGAATAGTGCGGCAGAGACACGCCGACCTGAGCCCAGGCATAGAGGACCAGCCCTGAGCAATCGAACCCGATCTTCTTGTAGTCGCCGAAGCTGTCCGCGACACCGCCGTCCCGGATGCCGAGCGAGGGCCCGGAGGAATTGCCGCCACCCCAGGCGTAGGTCGTGCCCAAGTACCCGAGCGCGGCATTCACGACCTGTTGACCCCGAGGCGAGTTTGAACCGCCGCTCACCGGCGAGGGCCCCGCCGCAACCACCGTGGCCGCGGCGGTGCCCTCGCAGGCGATGCCGTTGCCGTTCGGGTCCAACACCGAGCGGTACCCCGACTCACCCCGGGCGATCGGGCCACGACCCTCGGCCCTGGCCGCGTCGCAACTGTCGTAGAAGGGTTCGTCGGCCTGTGCCGCGAGGGCCTCCTGCGCAGCGCGGGCGGCCTGGTCCCGGGCCTCCTGGTCCGCGGCGGCACGCTCCGCGGCTGCCTGCGCCTCGGCTGCCGCCTGCGCTGCTGCCGCCTGCGCTGCGGCCTCGGCTTCCGCAGCAGCCTGCGCTGCTGCCGCGGCCTGTCGTGCCGCTTCTTCCGCCGCTCGACGGGCGGCCTCTTCCGCGGCGAGCCGGGCCGCCTCCTCCGCCGCCTTCCTCGCGGCTTCCTCCTCGGCCTGCTTCTGTGCCAGCCATTGGTTGTACTGCTCCCGCTGGTCCTGCAGGCCGGCGACGGTGGCGATCGCGGTCTGATAGTCCTGCTGTTGCCGGGCCAGTTGCTGCTGCAGCGCGGCCAGCTGATCCTGACCGCTCTGCAGCTCCGCCGATGCCCGCTGCTGGGCGGCATCCGCGGCGACCTTAACTTGGTCCGCGCGGGCCTGTGCGGCGCTGGCCGCGTCGAGCGCGGCCCGGGCCGCGGAGTCCAGGTTGGCCTTTGTCGTCCGCGCGCTCTGCAGGTCGTCGATGGCATTGAGGTGGTTGCCCGCGATCTGCCCGAGCAGTTCCCGGCGTTGCAGCAGTTCGGTGGCGCTGCCCGCGTCGAGCAGCGCCGTCATTGACCCGAGCACCGAGCCCTGCCGGAACGACGCGGCCGCGAACGACGCAGCCTTCGAACGGGCGATGTCGATCGCGGCTCCGGCAGCGGCGGCCGCCGCCTGTGCGGCCGCGGCCCCGTCCGCCGCAGCGACCGCGTCGGACTGGGCGACCTGCAGATCGACGGCCGCCTTGTTGGCCAGTTCGGCCTTGAGCGCCATGTCGTCTTCCAGCCGCGCGATGTCGCCCTCGGTCTTGCTGGCCAATCCGGCGAGCCGGCCCACCTCGGCCGCAGACGCGGTGGCCTGCGCCTGGCCGCTCTGGATCTGCTCGTCAGAGGGGTTGTCCGGGGGCGGCGGGACACCCCCGGCGGGCAGCGCCGCACCGACGAGCAGCGCTGCGGTCAGCGCAACGCCGGCCAGCACGGTCCGGAACCCCGCCTGGCACTTCCGAACGGTGCCAGGCGATTGACGAGCAGACCGGCGGCGGCGACAACGGAGTACCACACCCTTACTACGATGGTCCATAGTAGGACCATGCCACTTCTGTCCCACTGTTGAACAGAGCGCACAACAACCACTTCATCCCCAAATCAGGCATTCCGGGCAATCCTCGCTAGGCGCGCAACAGCTGCCTTAAGGCTGGAGCCGCCTTGGGTGTCGACCGTATGGTGGTGCGGTGCCGTCCCCGTCCCGCGTTGCGAGCCCCGCGCTGACCTGGTCGCGCTGGGTGTTCGTCCTGGCGGTGATGGCGGGGGTCGTTCTGATGCATTCGCTGGTGTTGTCCCCGCACACCCCGGGGGACCAGGTGAGTCACCACGCGGGGCCCACTGTGGTTGCAGCGGCCGACGTGATCCAGACACCCGATCCGGTGCAGAACTGCGACGTGGGCAGCGAGTGCTCGGACGCGTGGGTGCTGCATGTCTGCGTGGCGATCCTGGCCGTGGTGATCACAGGCGCAGCGGCCAGCACGTTCCGCCGGGCCATCGCGATCCTGCGGATCGGACTCCCCCGCGGCCTGGCGCCACCGCGAGTCGAACAGCGGGCGGCCAGGCGCAGCGTGCTCCCGCTGTTGACCGAACTGTCCGTTCTTCGCTTATAGGGCGGTACCTGATCCCCCACCAGGGGATCCGCCAGACACCATGCTGGCCAACACTTCCGGTTGCGCCCGCCTCATCGGCGGTTATCCGCTGACGCCTCGTCACGGCCCCGCCCCGCCTCGCCGCGAGCACCAGCTCGCTCGTGACCGGCGGCCTCTCACCCGGAGGTCACCCCGCGGGCGTGCACTGCCGACCCCATCGTTGTCGGTCCCACCGCACTTTGGCGACCTCCCGACAACGACTTCTCGACAACGGAGTCCGACTGTGACCACCACCAGAAGAAGCCCTGCCTGCCCTGTGTTGCGCGCCATCCTGTTGACTGCCGTCGCAGTGTTGGTCACCGCGTGCAGCGGTGCCGAGCAGACCGTCGTGGTAACCGAATACGTCACCCCCGGTGCATCAACCGCGCCGGTGACGATCGAGCCGCTGCCGACCGCCGAAACCACCGGCGCGACCGCACCCGCCGCCGAGGCGCTCAGCCGAGTGCGGATCAGCGCAAACCCCAAGTTCGGATCCACCGATGTGCCGCCCACAGAGCGGGTGACCATCACGGCGTTCAATGCCACCATCACCGACCTGACGGCGGTGTCGACGACCGATGACACCACCCTCAGCGGCACGATCTCCGACGACGGGGGCACCTGGACCCTCGGTGAACGGATGAGCTACGCCGCCACCTACACCCTGACCGGGACAGCGGCCGGGTCGGACGGCGCCACGGTGCCGATCGAGGGCCAGATCAGCACCGTCGACCCCGGTGACACCCAGCGAGCGGCGTTCCAACTGGCCGAGGGCGGCACCTACGGGGTCGCCACCCCGATCATCATCACCTTCGCCGGCCAGGTCACCGACAAGGCCGCCGCCGAGGCAACATTCACGGTCGCCACCGACAAGGGCCCCGTCGAGGGGTCCTGGGCGTGGCTGCAGGACGAGGACATCCAGGGCACCGGCGTCAAACAGTCCCGGGCGCATTACCGGACCCGGGACTACTGGCCCGGCAACACCACTGTGACCGTCACCGCAGCCCTGTACGGGGCCGACCTCGGTGACGGGTGGGGGCGGGAAGACATCACCCGCACCTTCACCATCGGCCGTTCGCAGATCGTCAAGGCCGACGTGAGTTCCTTCCGCCTTGTCGTGCTGGTCGACGGTGCGGTCGCCAAGAACTACCCGGTGTCCTACGGGCGGAACACCGACGACCCCGAACTGGAAACCCGCAGCGGCACCCACGTCGTGCAGGAGAAATTCGATTCCTTCACCATGTGTAACCCCAAGTACGGCTATTGCGGGTTCATCGCCAACTGGGCGGTCCGGATCAGCAACAACGGTGAATTCATTCACGAGAACGCCGCTGTCATCGACTCTCTCGGCAAAGAGAACGTCTCCCACGGCTGCGTCAACATGAGCCCCGCCGACGCCAAGGACTTCTACGACAACGCCCTGTACGGCGACCCCGTCGAGGTCACCGGCACCAGCACCCAACTCAGCCCCGCCGACGGCGACATCTTCGACTGGACCTACAGCTACGACCAGTGGAAATCGTTCTCCGCGCTGTGATCACCCCACCTGCCGCGGCACGCGGGCCACCCCCGGCGCGACCACCCCACCGATCCTGACCACCACACACGCTCCCGGATGACTCACGGCCACCTCATGGCCGCGCCGGGACGACCCGCCGAATCGACGCCCCACGTCGAACCGGGGACCCACGTTATCTGGGGTGAATCCTCCGCAATCCCCGCGGAGGTAGGGCTTTCCTTCCCGGCCCGAACCCGGCAGCTAACCCGGTAGGCGGTTTCAACGGAAGAAAGGCCCCACCCACGCATGCCTCAACACAGCTCGATACTCCATCCCCGCCGGGGAGCAGTCATCCTCACCCTGGTTCTCGCCCTGACCGTGACGGCACCCATCGCCGCCCTCGCCGAGCCGGTAGTACCTGACACCCCCACCAACTCCGCAGACGCCCAACAACGCTGGCTGAACGCGGGCCGAGAAGCGGCCGCCCTCAACGACCAAGTCCTGCAAGCAGCCGAAACCCTCACCGCTGCAACGGCCACCGCGACCGCCGCCGCCGAAGCCGTCACCGAAGCCAAGATCGAGGTCGACACCGCCACCGCCGCCGCCGAGATTGCTGATGCAGACCTTGCCGCGCAGCAACAACGGGTCGACCGATTCGTCAACGCCAGCTTCCGCGGCGCCCGACTCAACTCCCTCGCCCCGCTGCTGACCGCGCAATCACCCGACGACTACCTCGACCAGGTGACCGCACTGGACCGGGTCGCCGACGACGCCGGGAACACCCTCGACCAGGCGGCACAGGCCCGGCAGGCCGCCACCGCTGCCGCCGAGCACCGGGCGCATGCCGTGGACGAGGCCACCCAATGGCAGACCGCCGCCGACGCCGCACGCACGGCCGCCGAACAGGCCGCCACCGACCTGGACACCCGCAAAGCCGACCTCGACCGGCAAGCCGGGGCGTACCAGGCGCTGTACGACCAGCTCAGCGAGCAGGAACGACAGCAGGCGATCGCCGATCAGGAGGAACGGAACGCCGCCGCCGCGCAAGCCGCAGTGCAGACGGCCCCACCGGCAACCTCCATTGATGACCCAGCAGCGGCGGTCGCCGCGGCAGCAGCGGCCGGCGCACCGCAGCCGGCCCGTGACGAAGCCGCCGCGCGGGACCGCACCGACCAACCCTCGGCGGCCGGCAGCGGGGCCGGGCAGTCCGCGGTCGCTGCCGCCTTGTCGAAGGTGGGCAGTGCGTACGTCTGGGGAGCCGCCGGACCCGACTCGTTCGACTGCTCCGGCCTGACGTCCTGGGCCTGGAAACAAGCCGGGGTCACCATCCCCAGGACCAGCCGCGAACAGCAGGGCCTGACGTCGGTCCCGATGGATCAGCTGCAACCCGGCGACCTGGTCACCTACTACTCACCGGTGAGCCACGTCGCCATGTACATCGGTAACGGTCAGGTCGTGCAGGCCTCCACGCCCTCCAAACCGGTCTACGTCACCGACGTCTACCGGGGTGGACCCAACCCGTCCGGTCACCGCCCCTAGTCCGGCTTGACCTGTGCGTTGTCCGGAATCACCCGCGGAACATCACTGATGTTCCGCGGGTGACATCGGCGGGCACCACTCGAAGCCGTCGCACCGGAAACCGGCCGTGGCTCGGTCACCAGCGCAGGCGTCGTGGCCTTGTTCCGATGGTGGGTCAGCCCAACGAACAAGCCACACCCGTGAACAGCAGGAGTCCCAGGGCTGCGGGCACCATGGCGGCGATCAGCCCGGCCACGGTGCACCGCACGCTCCTGGCCGCGGACCCACGGTGGATCGGCCGACGCTGTAGATGGATGAGGCGCCGCCCCGCCGCCGTGGTCCCCATCCCGAGACCTCCGGTGCGTGGTGCCGCTGACAACAGGCGAAGGGCATCTGCCACGGCCGTGGCGCCGCAGCGCCGGACGGCCGCCACATCCGCGGCCAGCTCGACCAGTTCTCTCATTGCGGCGGGGGCCGCACGGAACAGCGGCGCCACGGGCACTGCAGCGGCAGCGGCATCCACGATGTCCAGCAGCAGATGATGACGACCCCGCAGGTGGGCCTGTTCGTGCGCGAGAGTCGCGGCCAGCGAGGAAGGCCGGAGAAGGTCCCGTGTACCCCGGGATACCGCGACGAACCCCGGTCGGCCGGCCACGCTGAACGCCATCGGATTCGGGTGATCCAGCCACACCACGTTCGTCCCGTCGGCGTAATCCGGAGCGGCCACCGTCACCAGGAAGCGATGACGTTCCCGTCGCGCCTGCCGGATCCTGGTCTGCCGGACACCGACCCAGGCCAGTCTGCCGGCGACGGCGAACAGGGAAATCGCGCCCAGGAACGCAGCTGCCACCTCCAGCTCGGGCATCGCCCCATGGTGAAGCGTCGCCCAACAATCGTGTAGGTGTTCCAACGCGGCGGCCACCCCGCCGTGCCCGGGTAATCCCAGAAGCACAACGCCGGCAATGCTGGTCGCGAAGACGCTGGCCAAGACCACCAGCCACAGCACGATGCTCATCCGCGGATCCCAGTTGGACCTCAATAGGAACAGCAGCGGCCGGTGACCCCACGCGGCCACGATCAGCGACCCGACGAGCAGCGCCACCGCGACCGTCATCGCGGACGCTTCCGCCGATTCAGGCCGGACCGCAGCACCTTGGACTCATCGTCGGTGACAGTGCTGGCGAAGTGCAGCAGAACCGCTTCCGGATCGGCGGCCTCGTCCAACACCTGACGGATCGCATCAGCAGCCGCCTCACCCCTGCTCAGGGTTGGTCGGTACTGGTAGGCACGGCCATGCATCGTCCGTTCGACGTACTCCTTGCGGTGAAGGTTATCCAGCACTGTCATCACGGTGGTGTATGCCAGCGGTTTGGGCCAGGTCAACACGTCCATGACTCCGCGGACCGGCAGCGGAACCTCCGAATCCCACAACACCCCCATGACAGCAGCCTCCAGCGCACCCAATCCCCGCACACGACCCCCTCAATTTCGACCTTGCCACCGGGCACCCGGCGGGCTGCTTCATTCCGTCCGACTGACGCGAGGGTATCGGTCTCCAAACTCCCTTCGGCTGTTCGCCGGGTCACCAAAAGCGCGTGTGCCCATCACGCCACTGACATTCGGGTGGGCACCCTGGCCCGGTAGACGCGTGTGCCGTCATACCGAAATCTCTCGGGTCCCTATTCCCCTTCCCCACCCTGACGGGTCCTACTACTGTCCATCGTAGTCAGCCGCCGATCGCGGACCGCAGCCCCGCCAGGGGCTTCACCTTTGGGGACCTATCGATG
>DATDBV010000354.1:0-2165 GCA_036524715.1 Nakamurella sp.
GCGGTGGGGCCCGGACCTCCGCGTCCACTTCCTGGACAAACGGTCGAATTGCCGGGTTCGCCTGAGCATTTGCCGTGTGCGTCATGCTCGGTGTTCCCGGTGCCCATACCCTCGCAACCGCGACATGTTCCAACAACCTGGACGTACCGCTGAGTGGACCGCAGCCCCCTATCCTGGGGCGACCCCAGGGTCGGGACCGGGGTCGGTTGGGGTGCAGAGTCCCCCCACTGACGGAAACCGGCTGTCACCGGGGAACACCGATGAGCAGGAGGATCCGGATATTCGGCCCATGTTGACGCGCGTGCATCGTGTTCATCGGCGGGGATTCGCCTCGGCACGGCGGTCGACTGAAGGGGGCGATCACGGCGACGGGGCAACGTCCTGCCTGCTCGGGCATCTGGGGATGCTCGACCGCCGGGCACGCCACGCGGGTCCCCGGGAACGTGGCCGTCCCCGGGCCTCGCTTCGTCGGCCTGCCCTGCACGCCGTCCGGCATGGTGAACGAGATCGCTCGGCAGGCCGGGCATGCCGCTGCAACCCATCGCGGCTGCCGTGGCGCGTCCCCGGCGGCGACGCCGTCACAAGATGTGACGAACTATCACCTTCGGTAGACTGGATCCGGCCTCGGGGCTGGCTGGGGGGATCTGCCATGGCGTGCGCTTCGGCTTGGTCAACCCTGCGGTGGCGGCTCGCCGGCGTGGCGTCGGCGTGCTCGATCGCGCTGATGGCGGCGGTGCCCGCGCTGGCCGAGCCGGTGGTGCCGTCGGAATCGTCGACCGCCGTGGTGCTCACCGGGGCGGTGGCGCCGGACGTCACCGCCGCCGGCTACCCGGCGGCGAATGACGCCGCCCGTCCGAGGTCGACGACGCCCGACCGGCGCCTCACCATCACGGTCGACGGGTGGGTGCTCGGGGTGGCCTGCCTGGATCTGTGCGGGGCCACATTGCCCGGCGACTATTCGATCGCCCCGGAAGTGCAGCAGAATCCCGCGGTGGTCAGGGTTGTCGCCGCCGCGCGGGCATCGTCGGCGGGTCTGACCGACCCGGCGGAGGTCGCCGCGGTCCAGGCGGCCATCTGGTTCGTGACCGCCGGTTTCGTCCTCGACGCCGAGGCCGACCCGGCGATTCGACAGCGGGTGGCGGACCTGGTCGCAGCGTCGGTGGACCAGGTGAACCAGGTGGTCGTGACGCCGGTGGGGGCCGTGCTGGTCGCGGAACCCGGCGCCCCCCGCCTGGTGGTCACCGAAGCAGCCGCGGCGGAGCTGTTCGGCGGGCGGCCGGGGGAGGCCGGGATGATCGCCGCGCTCGGCGTGGAACCCAACGGCATCGACGCCGTGACGACGTCGCTCGTCACCTCCACCGGTACGTCGACCAGCGACCCGGTGTCCTCCTCACCCACGGTGTCGTCGACGTCGACCACGACCACGACCAGCTCCTCGTCGAGCAGCACCACCGGGTCCGCGGTCTGGTACGAGGACTGCGCGGCCGTGTGGGCGGCCCTTGGCCGTGCACTGTCGGCTGGTGAACCCGGTTACCGCGCGGCGCTCGACCGGGACGGGGACGGGATCGCCTGCGAATGGGAGATCACCTCCACGAGGCCGACACCGACACCGACACCCCCACCACCGCCAACGACGACACCGACCTCGGCCGCTACGGTGGCCGTCGCCGCGGACGGCGGCGGTGCGTCCGGGTCGTCAGGGATCGGACCACTGGCCTCCACCGGCTTCGCCGCGAACCCGGCGCTGGCAGCGGGCGTCGCGCTGGTCCTGCTGGGCGGAGCGACGGTGCTTGCGGCCCGCCCGCGCCGCGGACCGGGTGGAGTCGCAACAGTCGATCGAGGGAGGAGTTTCGGTCGTTCCGGGTGAGCCAGAAGGACCGAAACTCCTCCCTCGATTGGCTCGCCGGCCCCAGACCGGTTCACCACCCACCCGAACGCCACGGTCAGACCCTCGGGACATACTCCTTGACGACGGTCCTCGACGAGGCCGGCAGAGCGAAGGAGGGGGCGTGTCCGAACCCGCCACCGCGGGCACCAGCGGATCCGAGCCGATCGGCCGGGTCCTGGGCACCGAGGACGCCACACCGCTGCAGTGGCACGTGGCCCTGCACGAGGGCGACTACCTGCAGCTGGACGACGTGGTCAGTACCGTCCGGCAGGTGCCC
>DATDBV010000355.1:0-6495 GCA_036524715.1 Nakamurella sp.
GTTCCTACCTCGCCCAGGCCCCGCTGGACTTCGGTTGGGGAAAGCGCCGGGATAAACCGGCATGAAGGCATGTCCGGGCAATGACCAGCGCTCCACCCCTGCCGGTCGGCCTGCTCCGCCACGTAGTCATGGTAGTTCCGCGGAGGCCGGCCCAACTGGCTCGCCGCGAGAACGACAGTGCGGCAGGGCAAATCGATCAAAGTCAGAGCGGGCCCGGGAGAAGCCAGATCGTCACCGAGGTGGTGCAGGGTCCAGGACTGAACGCCGTTTGCCTGTCGGAACGAGCGCCGGCCCAGGAGTCGAAGCCGAAGAACTGCCGGGCAACCGTCGTCAGGCCACGAGGGCCGGGTTCCTGACCAGAGCGGCCAGCTGGCCGGGGGCGGTCAGGGGGAGGAGGTGGTTGTGACCGGGGATGACGGTCGTGCGGGCCTCGGGCAGCATCCCGGAGAGGTGGTCGATGAGCTGGTGGGTGAAGGGCGGGCTGTCGCCGCCGGCGACGAGATGGACCGGTTGCTCGATCCGGCGCGCCAGCTCCTCGTCGAACTGCCACCCGACAAGCGAGGGCACCTCGCCGGAGAAGCAGTAGCCACAGTCGCGTTCGGCGCGTTCGAGGCCGGCCCGGCCGAGCGCGTTTTCGATCACGGACCGGTACTGCGGTCCACATAACGCCGCCAGGAAGGTGTCGAACGCGGTGGGCAGGTCGCCTTGGGCGGCGGCGCCCATCGCCGCGCCCAGGGCGGGACCGATCGCTGCGGCGACCGGTGCCCGGTCCTGCGGCGGTAGCAGCGGGTCGATCAACGGCGGCTCGACCAGGACCAGTTCGCCGACCAGCTCGGGGTGGTCGAGCGCCAGCTGGAGCGCGACCACGCAGCCAGAGGAGTGCGCGAGCACCCGCGCCCGCCCGACCTCGAGGCGTCGCAACAGGTCTGCGCATTCGGCGGCGTGGTCGGCCACCATCAGCTGCCTGACCGGTGCGGGGTCGGAGTACCCGGTGCGGGTGACGCGGACCCGGCGCAGGTCAGCGACGGCCGGCTCGCGCTCCAACGGGACGAACCAGTCGGCGAAGGCTGCTGCGTGGATCAGGATGAGCGGCTCGCCGTAGCCGCCGGAATCGGTGTGTTGCATGGTATTTCTCCTTCTCGGTGTGGTGGGTCTTGGTCTCCGCCGGGTCAGTTGGCGTAGAGCCGGATTTCGATGCCGTCGGGGTCGTGCAGACCGACCAGGACGGTGCCGCCGTTGTGGCCGGTGACGATGCCGCCGTGTTGCTGGTCGATGGCGGCCAGGTGGTCGGCCCAGGCGTGGACGCAGTCCCGGGTCGGGACGCCGAGCGCCACGAGGTCGAAGCCGTAGAGGGCTTCGGCGCGGTCGGGGTCGTGCCGGAGCGCGATCGAAGTGGTGCCGTCCGGGGCCATGAGGGCGACGCCGCGGAGCTCGCCGTCCTCGATGAACTCGATCGCCACCTCCAGCCCGAGTACCCGCAGGTACCACTCGGTGCTGGCACCGACGTCGCTGACCGGGATCTTCACGTGGTGGATCGGTCCGAGGTCCGGCACGGTCTCCCCTTTTCACTAGAGCTGACTCTAGTGAGTCATTGGAGTAGTCTCTAGTGAGTGAGCGAGTCTGTCAAGGAAAAAGTGGGTCGGGCCGAGAAGACCAGGCTGACCAGGCGGCGGATCGTCGCCTCGGCGGCGGAGAAGTTCCTCGACCTGGGCTACGGCGCAACGACCCTCGACCAGGTCGCGGCCCGCGCCGGTGTCGCCGTGCAGACTGTCTACTTCCACTTCGGGAACAAGGCAACGCTGCTCAAGGAGGCGCTCGACGTGGCCGCCGTCGGTGACGACGAGCCGGTCGCGCTACTCGACCGGAGGTGGCTCCAGGAACTGGCCGCCGAACCCGACCCGGTCCGGATCATCGAGATCTGGACGGACGGAGGTCGCGAGATCTTCGAGCGGGTGGCGCCGCTGCTCGCCGTCGTCCGCGGCACCGTCGGCACCGATCCCGATCTCGCCGTGCAGTGGGATGTCAACGAAGGCGAGCGCCGCACCGCGTTCCGCCTCCTGGCCGACCTGCTGGCCGACCGCAAGGCGCTCCGCCCGGGGCTCACCGTCGAGGACGCCGCCGATCTTGCCTTTCTGATCACCAGCGCCGAGAACTACATCGTCGCCACGGGCACCCTGGGTTGGGCGCCGGAACGCTGGCAGCGCACCACGGCCAAGCTGCTCGCCCGCGGCCTGCTCAGGGGGTAGCGAACATGGACCGCCGGACGGGAGGAATTGGCGCACGAGCGACGGCGCTGCGAACCGCAGGCGCTGCTCAGCCGGGCAGGCGCACCCCGATGAACATCGGCTCGGGTTCCAGGGTCACTCCGAAGGCCGCGCGAACCCCGTCCCGGATCTCCGCGGCGAGCGCGAGGAGATCGGCCGTCGTGCCACCACGGTTGACCAGTGCCAGGGTGTGCTTGCTGGAAATGGACACCCGCCCGCCGGGCCCGGGGTGCCCCTTGCGGAAGCCGGCGCGTTCGATCAGCCAGGCCGCGGAGAGTTTCACCCGCCCGGTGCTGGCCGGCTCGTCCGGCACCGGATAGTGCGGGTACGCGGTGTCCGCACCCAATCGATCCCGGATCACCCGATCGACCGACGCGAGCCGATCGGCGGCCAGGATCGGGTTGGTGAAGAAGGAGCCGACGCTGCGGGTGTCGGGATCGTCCGGGTCGAGCACCATGCCCTTGGCCCGCCGCAGGTCGAGCACCGCTTCCCGGACCCGGCGCGGCGGCGCGGTGTCGCCGGGCGCCACCCCGAGCGTTCGGGCCAGCTCGGCGTACCTGATCACGACCGGGCCGCGGGTCAGGTTCAGGGTGATGTCGGTGACCACCGCGGTGTTCGTGCCGCGCAGGGTGGAGCTGCGATAACGAAGCAGCAGGTCGGCGGCCGGCGCGGTGAAGACAGTGCCGGACGGCCGGTCGTACCGGGTGACCGAGCGCAGCACCTCGGCGATCTCGGTGCCGTACGCCCCGACGTTCTGCACCGGCGTGGCGCCGGCCGATCCCGGAATGCCGGACAGCGGGGCGAGCTCGCCGAATCCTTCGGCGGTGAGCTCGGCGACCACGTCGTCCCAGTTCTCCCCGGCGCCGATGGTCACCCGGACCGGGCCCGCGTCGACCCGGTGATCGACCCGGACCCCCTTGATGGCGACGCGAAGCACCGGCACGTCGATGCCGTCGTCGGCGACCACCAGGTTCGAACCGCCGCCGAGCACCAGCACCCCCGTTCCGTTCCGGTCGGCGTTCCCGACGATCCGCCTGACGTCGTCCGCGGTGTGGGCGTCGGTCAGGCCGGGCGCCGGCCCGCCTAGCCGCAGGGTGGTCAGGTCGGCGAGGCGGACGGGCGTGAGCACCCGGTCAGGGTAGTCAGCGCCGCGGCCGACCCTGCGTCACCGGAACCTCACGAACGCGGCTTACGGT
Organism: Nakamurella sp.; assembly: GCA_036524715.1. Lineage (GTDB taxonomy): Bacteria > Actinomycetota > Actinomycetes > Mycobacteriales > Nakamurellaceae > Nakamurella. The sequence goes on from DATDBV010000355.1 coordinate 3,461, forward strand.
GGAAGCGTCAGCGAGCGACAGTGGTGAAGGGAGCGCGCGTGGTGCGACGGACGCCCCTGCGGCCAGATCGAGCCCGGGCAATCAGGGGGAGTCGGATGCTCGGGTGGATCGTCATCTCCCTGGCCACGCTGCTCACCCTGAGCGCCTGCGGCTCCCCAGGTGGCGACGTCGTCGTCACGGTCACCTCCACCGCTGCTGCTGCCCCGGTCACGGTGTCGGGACTGGACGCCAACGCCCAGGCATCGGCCAGCGAGTCGACCGCGCTGAACAGCAAGGTCCGGGTCAGCGCCAAACCGAAGTTCGGCTCGACCGACGTGGCGCCGGCCGACCCGGTGACGGTCACCATCTTCTCGGCGACCATCAAGGACCTGGTGGTCACCGGGGACGACGGGTCGGTGGTCAGCGGCACCATCTCCGAGGACAAGGCCACCTGGACCAAGACGCAACGGATGGCCTACAACACGACCTACACATTCGACGGCACCGCGGTGGACACCGACGGCAACGAGACGACCTTCACCGGAACGCTGCAGACGGTGAAACCGGCATCGACCCCCCGCGCCTCGTTCCAGATCCCGTCCGGCACCACCGTCGGGGTGGCCGCGCCGATCGTGATCACCTTCGCCGAGCCCATCGACGACAAGGCCGCGGCCCAGGAGACGTTCAAGGTGACCACCGACAAGGGCGACATTCGCGGCTCATGGGGCTGGCTGCAGGACGAGGACGTCCAGGGCACCGGGGTGAAGCAGTCGATCGTGCACTTCCGCCCGGCCGAGTTCTGGCCGGGCTACACCAATGTGCACGTCGAGGCCAACCTGCAGGGCGTCAACTACGGCGACGGCAAGTGGGGCAAGGAGGACATCTCCAGTGATTTCACCATCGGCCGCAAGCAGGTGGTGCAGGCCGATATCACCACCTTCCACATGGTGGTGCTGGTCGACGACCAGGTGGTCAAGAACTATCCGGTGTCCTACGGCGCAGAATCGGAGCCGGGCAAGGCCACCGTCTCCGGCATCCACGTGGTCACCGACAAGTACCTCACATACGAGATGTGCAACCCGCAGTTCGACTACTGCAACGTCTTGGAGAAGTGGGCTGTCCGGATCAACAACAACGGCGAGTTCATCCACGAGAACCCGCTGACGGCGCAGTACCTGGGCAAGCAGAACGTCTCGCACGGTTGCGTCAACATGGGTGTCGGGGACGCCGAGGAGTACTACAACTCCGCGATCTACGGCGATCCGGTGATCGTGAGCAACACCGGCGCGCCGATGACCGAGCAGCACGCCATCTACGACTGGATCTACTCCTTCGAGGACTGGCAGAAGCTGTCCGCGCTGTAGCCCGGCCGCCCGGCCCGGCGGCCGGCTGCTCGGGCCCGGTGACCGGGCGTACCGTTGCCACGACATGGGCAGACACTCCGCGATCGAGGACGGCGAACTCGACGGTGCCGACGGCGCCGACCTCGGGGGCGCCGCCGCCCGGCGGTCCACCCCGGTCCGGCGACTCGCCGCGATCTCCCTGCACACGTCGCCGCTGGCCCAGCCGGGCACCGGCGACGCGGGCGGAATGAACGTCTACATCGACCAGACCGCGCGCCGGTTGGCCGCTCGCGGCGTCGAGGTGGAGATCTTCACCCGGGCCACCTCCAGTGATCAGCCGCCGATCGTCGAGATGATGCCCGGTGTGCTGGTCCGGCACATCGTGGCCGGACCCTTCGAGGGTCTGGACAAGGAGGACCTGCCCGGCCAGCTGTGCTCGTTCGCCGCCGGGGTGATGCGCGCGGAGGCCCGCAACGCGCCCGGCCACTACGACATCGTGCATTCGCACTACTGGCTGTCCGGTCAGGTCGGGTACCTGGCCAAGGACCGCTGGGGGGTGCCGCTGGTGCATTCGGCCCACACGCTGGCCAAGGTGAAGAACGCGGCGATGGCCGACGGTGACGAACCCGAGCCGCGGGGCCGGATCATCGGCGAAGATCAGGTGGTCGCCGAGGCGGACCGGCTGATCGCCAACACCGCGGCCGAACGCGCCGACCTGGTCAGCCTCTATGGCGCCGACGAGAACCGGATCGACGTGGTGTCGCCAGGGGTGGACACCGACGTGTTCAGCCCCGGTGACCGGGCTGCCGCCCGGCAGGCCCTGGGTATCGGCCCGGACGAGAACGTGATCGTGTTCGCCGGCCGCATCCAGCCGCTCAAGGGCCCGGACATCGTGGTGCGGGCGATTCACCTGCTTGCCGACCGTCACCCGGATCGGCTGTGGCGTTTGGTGATCGTCGGCGGCGCCTCGGGAACCGGTCGGCGACCGGGCCACCGGCTGCACGAGCTGGTCGACCTGCTCGGCACCGGGGACACCATCGACTTCCGACCCCCGGTCGCGGCGTCCGAGCTCGCCCAGATCTACCGGGCCGCCGACGTGGTCGCGGTGCCGAGCTACAACGAGTCGTTCGGATTGGTCGCGGTCGAGGCCCAGGCGTCCGGGACGCCGGTGGTCGCGGCCGCCGTCGGCGGACTCACCGTGGCAGTCGCCGACCGGGTCAGCGGGTTGCTCGTCGACGGCCACGATCCCGGCCGATGGGCGACGGCGCTGGCCCGGGTGATCCTGGATCCGGCGGAGCGCGACCGGCTGTCGATCGGGGCCCGGCAACGGGCCGCGCGGTTCTCCTGGGATGCCACGGTGGACGGTCTGCTGGACAGCTACCGGGCCGCCCGGTCCGGCGCCAACGAGCGCAGTGACCAGACCGGCTTCGTCGAGCGGATCGGCAGCAACGGCGGTCGGTTCGCCCGGACGGCCGGCCGGTGACGCCCGACGACATCGCGGCGGCGCTGACCGATCTGGAGGTCGACTTCGTCCGGCACGAAGACGACGCGTTCCTGATCACCCTGCCGGGAGAGCGCCGGTACCGCACCCTGGTCTGGCTGGTCGTCGGCGAACACCACGTCCTGGTCGAATCGTTCGTCTGCCGCAAGCCGGACGAGAACATCGAGCAGGTCTACCGATTTCTGCTGCAGCGCAATGCCCAGCTCCGCTCG
>DATDBV010000356.1:0-5609 GCA_036524715.1 Nakamurella sp.
CGAAACGCCGGCCAATTCCAGAGCGAGGGCGGTTGTCGGTCGTCCGGGTCCTGGGTCCCCGGACAGCAGACCCAGCAGCAGGTGCAGCAAGGGATCGCGTTCCACCGAGGCTGCGATCTCCAGCAATACCAGGTCGACGTCGTCAAGGTGGAACCGCTCCCGCCAGTCGGCCGGAATGTCCAGCGGATGGTGATCGCGACCGGCGAAGTCCAAGGCGCGAGACGCCCGATCGGCCTCCGCCCATCCCGCATCGGCGCCGCCGGCCCACGGCATCCGCGCACGCGGCCAGCAGATCGAAATCGGTCATCGCCGTCCCGGACTTGCCCGCGCATCAGCGCGGCATCTCGGGCAGAGTATCCCGTATGTCCGACTCCTTGTCCAGACTAACCACTTCGACCTGAGTGTGTTGGCCTGGTGGTGTCCGGTGTATAGGGGCGTGAGCTCGTCGTAGGCGCTGGCATGGAACAGGAGAACCTGTCGACCCGTTACCGATCCGGCCGTTCATGTGGGCTTGTTCAGCTACCCGGCCGGCGAGGGGAGACCCCAAGCGGGCGTCACCGTGAGTGGCTGAGTACCGATGCGGGGCACAGGGGGCGGACCGGCTCGACACGGTGCTGGCCCCGGACGGATTCCACGTCACCGACCTCGCCGCGAAGGTGCGGACGCTGACCGGGCAGGACGAGCACCAGTGCACCGTCCGGCAGGCTGCCTACGACCTGCAAAGCTCCGCGGCAAACAACTCGTCGTCAAACCGGACCGGACCCGCCGGTACCGGGTGCCCGGACCGGCCGTCCGCACCGTCGCCGCCCTACTCACCCTCCGGGACCGGGTCATCGCACCCATCTTCGCCGACGTCCGCCCGGACCCGGGGGACCACCCACGACCTGCACCCGCGTCGACCGCGACTACGACACCCTCCGCACCGACATGCGCACCCTGTTCCACGACCTGGCAATCGACGCGGCAGCGTGACAACAATTTGTCGATGCTGCTTCGCAAGCGCCGAGCAAGCGCTCGTCAGGTCGGGCCGCAGCGCATGCCGTCACCGAGCGTCACGCGCATTGTCTCCCGCGTGCCGAACTCCGGTCCCACCCGGCGAACCTGCTGCCGAGGAGTGCCAGACGGCTACCGGTCCTGATACGCGTTGCCGAACTCCCCGTCATACCCGTCGTCGTAGACGGGCTCCTGCTGAGTGGGGAAAGCCGTCGCGGTCGCCGGTCCGCCGCGGCGCACCGGGGCCAGCCCGGCCACCTTGATCGTCGACTTGCCGGCGGCCGCCCCCTTGACCGCCGATTTCGCCCCGGTCCGGCCGGCCCGCTTCGCCTTCCGCGCGGAGGATGCCGCCGCGGTTGCTGCTTCAGCCGCGATCGGGTGCGCCTTGCCGTATTCGTCGGCGACGTGGTCGAGCAGGCCCTCCAGGAACGACTGGATCTGCACGCGAGAGGTATCCCGCAGGGTGCGCAGGTAGGTCGTCTGCTGATCCAGCTCCTGCTGCGCGGTGTGCGCGGTGAGCGTGAGCTGGGCGACCTGCTCGGTCGCCTCCCGCTCGATGGTCTCCGCCCGGCTCAACGCCTCCTCGTAGACGTGGCGCGCCTTGTCCTCGGTCTCCTGCTCCAGAGTCGCCGCGTTCTTGCGGGTGTCCTCGTACAGTTCCCGGGCCTCGGCCATCACCTTTGCGCTGTACTCGTCGGCCTGCGCGACCGTCTTGTCCGCGGTCTGCTGCGCGGTGATGAGCACGCTCATCGCCTGGGCGACCTCGTTGCTGCGGCTGTCCCGCTCGATCCGCTCCTGGAGTTCGGCGACCTGCGACTCGTGACGGGCGGTCACCTCGTCGATCCGGGCGCGGAGCCGGTCGACCGCCTGGGCGCAGCGCACCACGAACGAGTCGACCTCGTGTTGGTCGTACCCGCGGCCGAAGCCCTTCGAGGTGGCGAACGTGATCGACTGGAGGTCCGCCCCGGTCACCGCGTCGAGGTTGCGAAGTCCGGAGGTCGAGTCCGTCATGGGAATCTCCTTCTGATCGACCCTAATGGCCGATCGCTGTCACGCGTCGCCGAAATCCTCGAACTTGATCTGATTCTCCGGCACTCCGGAGGCGATGAGTTTGGCGACGGTGAATTTCACCATCGCCGGCGAGCCGCAGACCATCACGTCGTGCGACGCCCAGCCGCCGGCGTTGGCGACCACCTGGCCGATGATGCCGCGGGGCCCCTTCCAGCGAACGTCGTCGGAGATGGCGATGACCACGGTCAGCCAGGGGTAGCGCTCGGCCAGCAGTTCCAGATCCTTGCGGTCGTAGATCTCCCGCACCGACCGCGCCCCGAAGTACAGGTGGGTGGGTCGACCGCCGTCCCGGGCGATCTGGTCGATGATCGACTTCATGGGGGCCAGCCCGGTGCTGCCGGCGACGAGCAACAGCGGGCGGCGCGACTCGTCCAGGATCATCTGGCCGACCGGCGGGCCCAGCCGCAGCTTGTCGCCCGGCGCCGCGCTGCGCACCAGGGCGGTGGACACCGGGCCGCCGTCGATCAGCTTCACGTGCAGCTCGATCTCCAGGCCGCCGGGCGCGTTGGCTGGCGTGTAGAGCCGCCATTCGCGCGGGCGCAGCGTGCTCGGTTCGACCGAAAGGGACTGACCGGCCACGTAGGGGTGAGGGGTGTCGGTTCGCACCTTGAGCACCGCGAGATCGAAGGTCCGCAGGTCCACCTCGGTGATGTCGGCATCCCACCAGGCCGGCTCGGTCTCGTCGACCTTCTGCGCGGCGGTCGACATGGTGTCGGCGACCAGACCGTAGGCGGCGGACCAATCGGCTTCGAGCCGGTCGGTCCAGGATTCGCCGCTGAAGTGGCGCAGGGTGGTGACCAGCGCCTCGCCGACGGCGGGGTAGTGGCCGGCCAGGGTGCCGAACTTGCGGTGATCGCGACCCAGGTCCTCCAGGTACGGCACCAGCTCACCGATGTTGTCCACGTTGGTGACGATCCGGACCAGCGCGCCGACCAGGCGGTCGCGCTGCTTGGCCATGGACGGCGGGAACATCTCCCGGGTCTCCGGGTAACGCAGGAACAGATAGCCGTAGAAGTACTGCGCGACCTCGTCCGGGCCATGGCCCGCGACCTCGGCGAAGTTCGCCTTGAGCGCAGCCGTGTCGATGTCCGCCACTACGGTTTCCTCACGCGCTCGCGTTGGAACGGCAATGGCGCCGAGCGCCGGTCCGGCGCAGCGAATCCGTCACTGGTGCTCCTTGCGGCTCCGACGAACACAGACGACTACTGGCAGGAGCGTAGCCGCAATCTGCCTCAGGATCAAAAGACGGGTTACGCCGATCGTGTGAGGATGGGGTGGCAAGGGGCAGGATTTCACCGGCACGTCACGCGCAGTGGCCAGTTCTTGCCCCTCCTGTCCGGTTGATTGAGATTGGTCACACGTTCGCCATCTGTTCGTGGGCACGGCCGACGGTGCGTCATTCCCCCGCGCGGATCAACGACCGCGGCGCGGATCAACGTCCGCCGCGCGGATCAATCGCCGCCGTTGGTGAACGATGAGGCGGAAGTTGCCGCCTTCATCCGGATGGGCGACGCGGCCCCTGGTGGCACAGTGACGGCGTGTCGTATCGGATCAGCGCCGCCGAACGTCGGGGCCGCCTGGGTGCTCGGCACGGGCCGGCCGTCCGGTCGACCGGCCGCCGGCCCGATGAGTTGGCCGCCGACCTGGTCGTCCTGCACGCCACGGACCCGGCAACGGTCTACCTCTCGCTGGCCGCCCGGTCGTCGGACCTGAGCCCAGCGGACATCACGACGGCCCTGTACGACGAGCGGACGCTGATCCGAATGCTGGGCATGCGCAGGACGATGTTCGTCGTTCCGGACGGGCTGGTCGCGGTCGTGCAGCGGTCGTCGTCCGATCAGGTGGCGGCTCGGTTGCGCCGGGCCCTGGTCGAGCACCTGTCCGCGACGATGCACTCGCCCGACGCGTGGCTGGCCGACGTCGAACGGTCCGCGCACGCGATTCTGGTGGACACCGGCGGCGCGACGGCGATGGCTCTGTCCACCGCCGAGCCGCGGCTGCGCACCAAGCTCACCTACGCGCCGGACAAGTCGTACGGCGGGCCGGCGACCATCACCACTCGGGTGCTGGGCCTGATGGCCGCCGACGGACTGATCGCGCGTGGCCGGACGAAGGGTGGGTGGACGGGCGCACAGTATGAATGGGCGCCGATCGAGGCGTGGTTCCCCGATGGGATCCCCTCGCTCGATCCGGCGACCGCCCGCGGTCGGCTGGTGCAGGCGTGGCTGGCCCGCTTCGGCCCGGCGACGATTGCCGACGTCGCCTGGTGGACCGGGTGGAACGGGCGCGACACCAAGGCGGCGCTGGCCGCGGCGGGCGCGGTGGAGGTCGATCTGGACGGGGTCCCCGGGGTCGCCCTGGTTCCGGATCTGGAGCCGGGGCCGGTGCCCGAGCCCTGGATCGCGCTGCTGCCCGCGCTCGATCCGACGCCGATGGGTTGGATCGGGCGGGACTGGTATCTCCCGCCGGAATTCAAGCCGCTGCTGTTCGACCGCACCGGCAACATCGGCCCGACCATCTGGTGCGATGGCCGGGTGGTCGGCGGGTGGGCGCAGCGATCCTCCGGCGAAGTCGTGACCCGGCTACTGGCCGATATCGGCACGGAGTCGACCGGGGCCGTCGCCGCCGAGGCGGCACGGCTGCAGGAGTGGATCGGCCCGGCCCGGGTGATCCCGAGGTTCCGCACGCCGCTGGACCGGGAGCTGTCCGCCGGCTGAATGCCCTACCGGAATCCGCGGAAGACCCCGTCGAGATTGACACTGCCTGCTCGACCGTCAGGCCCTCGAACCGCTCGTCGTCGATGCACTCCAAGCCCGCCCGGAACCCCGCCGGCGACGGGGCCCGAGCCGCCGCGCAGATTTCGTGCCAGGCGTGATCGTCGCTGAAGTCGGTGCGGATCAGCAGGGCGGTGTCTACGTAGGGCAGCGTCTACATAGGGCTGCGTCAGGGCCATGTCGGCGATCCTCTCCCGAGCACGCGGCCCGAGGCGGCAGGATTCGTGGACGAACCCGCGATCGGCGGAGACGAGGACATCGTGCGGGCAGACCTTGGGCAGGCCGACTCCCGGTGGACGCCGACTCGCTGCCGGCGGCGTTCGTCTCATTGGGTAAGTTGGCCCGCCGCGTGGTCGTTGACCTGCGCGGGCCTTCTTGGATGACAAGGTTCGGCCGCCGGCTGCCGTCGGAATCGGCCCATAGGTCCCTGCGGCGGGGATCCTCGCCAGTAAATCCGGCCGGATCGGCGTCGTCGGATCGGCGGTTGCCGGAACTGCGGAAGAAGTCACCGTCCCCGCGCCGACATCCACACCAGCAGTTCAAGAAGGCTGCTCACGTGGCTCGCCGACGCGGCCAGAAGGCAGCACGCGCGAACCGGTCCGGTCCCGACGGGACCGCTTCCCACATCCACACCAGCAGCCGAAGAAAGCTGCTCCTGTGGATCTCGCCGACGCGGCCAGAGGGCAGCACGCGCGAACCGGCCCGGGTCCCGAGGCGACTACTCCCCACATCCACACCAGCAGCCGAAGAAGGCTGCTGACGTGGATCTCG
>DATDBV010000357.1:0-3870 GCA_036524715.1 Nakamurella sp.
CCTACGCCACCCTGGCCGGCAGGCTGCCCGACCGCACCCAGTTGACCTGCCGGATGCGCCGCGACGCCGCCCTGTACCAGCCGCCCCCGCCCCGCACCGGCAGGCGCGGCCGACCCCGCACCAAGGGTGACCGGCTGCCCACCCCACCCCAACTCGCCGCCCAAGCACCCGGCCGGGACTGGCAGCAAGTCGAGGTCGATCAGCGCGGCACGCCCATCACCCGCCTGGTGCTGGTCCGAGATGTGCTCTGGTACACCGTCCAAAAGCACCAGCTGCTGCGGCTGGTCATCGTCCGCGACCCCGACGGTATCGAGCACGACGACTACTTCTTCACCACCGACCTGACCGCGACCGGCGCCGCAACCGCCACCCGCTACGCCGGCCGCTGGCCGATCGAGGTGACCTACCGGGACGTGAAACAGGACCTCGGCGGCCAGGACCCGCAGAGCTGGAAACGCCAAGGACCCGAACGCGCCGCCGCCCTGTCGCTATGGCTGCACGCCGCCATCTGGTGCTGGTACCTCCACGCCCATCCGGCCGGCCGGACCTGGACAGCCCGACCCTGGTACCCCGGCAAAGTCACCCCCAGCTTCCTCGACGCCCTCGCCGCGCTCCGCAAAGCCCTTTGGGCACAACGAATTACAGTCATGTCATCCCCCGGCAGGGACAACTCGAAAATCACCGAGGTCCTACTCGACACGCTCGCTTACGCCGCATGACCCCGCGCCCAGAGTGCGAAAGTCCACTGCTCCCGCTCCATGGTCTGTCGGATGCGGTCGATCTTCGCGTCGATGTTCTTCGGGCCGAGCAGCCCGGTCAGGATCTCCTTGGCCTCCGGGATCCGGTGCTTGCTGATGAGGTAACGCGGTGACTCGGGAATCGTCAGCGCCAGGCCCCCGTAGACCAGCGCCGGGACGAACATGGCGATGAACATCCAGCGCCAGGCCTCCAAGCCGAACCAGAACGGCTCGTTCGACCCGCCGGCCGCGGTGGCGAAGATGAAGTCCACCAGCAGCGAGATGAAGATGCCGGTCACGATCGCCAACTGCTGCAACGAGCCGAGCCGGCCGCGGATCCGGGCGGGCGCGATCTCGGCGATGTAGGCGGGCGCGATCACCGACGCGATGCCCACACCCAGGCCACCGACCAACCGGAAGAAGATCAGCAGTTCCAGGTTCGGGCTCAGGCCGGCGCCGATCGCACTGATGAAGAACAGCACAGCGGCGATCTTCATGACCATCAGTCGGCCGAGGTGGTCGGCCAGCCGGCCGGCGATCAGCGCCCCGGCGGCCGCGCCGAGTAGGCCGCGGCCACGGTGAAGCCGAGCTCCAGCGCACTGGCGTCGAAGTACTCCTCGATCGCTGCGTTCGCGCCGTTGATGACCGCGCTGTCATAGCCGAACAGGAATCCGCCGAGGGCGGCGACGGAGGCGATCCGGACGACGCCGGTGCCTTCGTCGGAGTCGTCGTAGATGGACGCACTCTTGTCGAAATTCGCACCGTGCTCGCCCATGAGCTCCCCTTCCGATCAATGCCGGGGGAGAGCATTCCACCATTGCGACTATCCGCATCTCGAAAGCCCGATCGATGCGGCACCGTGACGGCTCCGCGACCGGCGGCGTTGACTGCGGTGCGGGATGGCCGAAGCCGTCGGATGCACCGCTGCTGCTGGTCCGGGTCGAGGGTCGGCTGGGCCGGATCACTCTGAACCGCCCGCGGCAGAACACCGCACTCACCCAGGGTGTCCGGGCGCAGGTGGTGGACAAGGACCGCAGCCCCCGATGGCAGCCGGCTCGACTGGCCGACGTGACGACTCCGACGTTTTCTCCGGCCCGATCAGCCCGGGCGAACCAGGTCGCTCGGCCGAACCGTCACGGTGAGCGGGCCGCCGACCGTGACAACTTCATCTGCCTCGCCCGAGGTGATCAGGCGATAGCCGCCGGCGCCGTCGAGTTCGTACACCTCGACCGACGGCTTCGCCGGATCGATGATCCAGTACTGCGGGATGCCGGCCTCGGCGTACCGGCCGAACTTGAGCAGCCGGTCGTACCGTCGCGAACTCGGGGACAGCACCTCGACCACGATCGCCGGGTTCTGCTGGATGTTCTTCGGGCCGATCCGGTCGGTCGCGACCACGAGCACGTCGGGTTCGAGTGACGTGCGGTTGTCCGGCTGCCAGTCCAGCGGCGAGACGAACGCCTCGTGGTCCGGCGGGCAAGCGTCATCGAGCAGCCGGTAGATGCGCCCGATCGCTCGCTGGTGGATCGGGATCGGCGACGGGCTCACGATCAGGATCCCGTCCAGGATCTCGTACCGCAGGCCGTCGTCCGGTAGCTGTTCGAGCAGATCCACGGTCCACTCGCCGCCGCCGGGCGGGGCGACGGGCAGTCCACGGACCGGCTCGTCCAGTGTTTCGGCCTGTTCAATTGATGCCGCCATGCCTGCCATCGTGCCTCCCCGACCCGAACCATGTCACGCAGTCTGGCGCATTCGTCGACACCGACTCTGAGCTGTCCACAATTCGCAGCTCAGCGCGCCTCGAGTCGGCCGAGTTTGCGAGGCCGCCATCAAGCACAGGGGGACGGGGCTGAAACGAACCCGGCGACGGAGGAGCCGGGTTCGTTCAGTACGGTCCCAGTCGGCCGAGTTTGCGAGGCCGCCATTCAGCGCTGTCCTATCCGGCCAGCCGCGCGATCGCCGGGTGTCCCGGGGCGACCTGGACCGTCGCCGCGTTGATCCCGGCCTGCTTCATCAGCTTGCGCAGGTCATCGCGCTGCTCTGGCAGCATCACGGTGATCACGGTGCCGCCGGCGCCGGCCCGCGCGGTCCGTCCGGACCGGTGCAGGTAGGCCTTGTGCTCGGTCGGCGGATCCAGGTGCACGACCAGCTCGACGTCGTCGACGTGGATGCCGCGGGCGGCGATGTCGGTGGCGACCAGGACCTTGGCCGTGCCGGCGGAGAACGCGGCGAGGTTGCGCTCCCGCGCGTTCTGCGACAGATTGCCGTGCAGGTCCACGGCCGGGATGCCGTTCTTGGTCAGCGTGGCCGCCCACTTCTTGGCGGCGTGCTTCGTGCGGGTGAACAGCAACCGGCGGCCGCCGCCCTGGGCCAGCTCGCGGATCACCTGGGCGCGGTTCGCACCGTCCACGGCGAAGATGTGATGCTCCATCGCCGCGACGGGCGAGGTCTCGTCGTCGACGGCGTGCAGGACCGGGTCGGTCAGGAACTCCTTGACCAGCACCGAGATGCCGTTGTCCAGGGTGGCCGAGAACAGCAGTCGCTGGCCGCCGTGCGGGGTGGCCCGCAGCAGCCGCCGGACGCCCGGCAGGAAGCCGAGGTCGGCCATGTGGTCGGCCTCGTCGAGAACCGTCACCTCGATGTTGCTCAGGTCGCATTCCCGCTGGTTGACCAGGTCCTCCAGCCGTCCCGGGCAGGCGATCACGATGTCCACCCCGCGGCGCAGGGCGGAGGTCTGGTTGCCGTAGCCGACGCCGCCGAAGATCACAACGACGCGCAGGCCGGCCGCGGTGGCCAGCGGCTCGACGGTCCGGGCGACCTGCAGGGCCAGCTCACGGGTGGGTAGCAGGACGAGTCCACGCGGCCGGCCGGGCACCCGGCGGCCACCGGTCAGCCGGGCCACCAGCGGGATCGCGAAGGCGATGGTCTTGCCCGAGCCGGTCTTGCCGCGGCCGAGCACGTCCCGCCCGGCCAACGTGGCGGGCAGGGTGGCCGCCTGGATCGGGAACGGCTCGCGCGCGCCCAAGGTGGCCAGCGCGGGCAGCAAGGTGGCCGGGACGCCGAGCTCGGCGAAGCCCGTGGCCGATTCCGGCGCGGGACCGGGCTGGGCCGTCGGCAGTGAGCGGGCGGCCGG
>DATDBV010000358.1:0-9544 GCA_036524715.1 Nakamurella sp.
GGATCAGTCCGGCATCCCACCCGTCCGCAACACCGTGCGGACGAGGGTCACCGTCCGGCGCTCGACCTCGCCGAGGTCGGGATCGGACGCGACCGTCAACAGGAAGTGCCGGAAGGCACCGAAACACAGGCCGATCAACGCGTCCGCGACCCCGGGCTCGCCGGCCACCGGCGCCCACCGTGGGTCGCCGGGCAGCGACCGGCCGACGATGCCGGTCACCGCGTCCGCCAGACCGGTCATCACGGCGTGGAATCGGGCCAGCAGCTGCGGGTTTGCCAGCACCAGGGCCCGCCGGGCCTCCCGGTGCTCGGCGGTGATCGCCGCGGCGGCGGTCATGGCCAGCAATCCGACGGTCGAGGCGACGGCATCCGCCCAGGCGTAGCGGTCGGCATGCTCGGCGAGCAGATCGTCGCCGATCCTCACGGGCCCTCGTCGCCCTGGTGACCATCGTCATCGCCGTCTTCGGTGTGGTCGCCCTGCGCGGCCTCCAGCAGGAACTTGCCCCGTCGATCTCGTTCCCGCAGGCCGCGGTCGTCACGTCCTATCCGGGCGCGGCCCGGAGGTCGTCGCCAACGATGTCTCCAATCCCGTCGAGTCGGCGATCCAGTCGGTCCCCGGCCTGGAGCAGACGTCGTCGACGTCGAACACCAACTCGTCGGTGGTGACCGCCCAGTTCACCTACGGCACCGACATGGCCGCGGCCGAGCAGAAGATGACCCAGGCCATCAACCGGGTCAAGAGCACGCTGCCCGACGGCGTCGAACCGCAGGTGGTGACCGGCTCGTTCGACGACCTGCCGATCATCCAGTTCGCCGTGACGACGCAGCAGGACAGTCCCGGCCTCGCCGATGCGGTGCGGAACGCCGTGCTGCCCGAACTGAACAAGGTCGAGGGCGTGCGTGACGCCAGCCTGGTCGGCGCGATCGGCCAGCGGGTCACGATCACCTCCGACGCCGCGAAGCTGGCCGAGGCCGGGCTGTCGGTGACTGCGATCCGAACCGCGTTGCAGCAGAACGGCATCCTGCTGCCGGGCGGTGAGATCACCCAGGACGACCGGACGCTGACCGTCAGCACCGGCACCAAACTGACCTCGACCGACGACATCGCGGCACTTCCGCTGCTGCCCACAACGCCATCGTCATCGGCACCGCCCGAGATCGTCACGATCGGCGACGTCGCCACCGTCGAGCTGACCGACAACCCGGTCACCTCGATCTCCTACGTCAACGGCGAACCGGCGCTGACCGTTGCGGTCACCAAGCTGCCCGCGGCCAACACGGTGGCGGTGTCCACCGCGGTGCACGACGCGCTGCCTGGCCTGCAGGCCACCCTTGCGAGCGCGGTCGGCCAGCCGGTCACCTTCACCACCGTCTTCGATCAGGCGCCGTTCATCGCGCAGTCCATCGAGTCGCTGGCCACCGAGGGTCTACTCGGCCTGGTGTTCGCGGTGCTGGTGATCCTGGTGTTTCTGCTGTCGGTGCGGGCCACGCTGGTCACCGCGATCTCCATCCCGACGTCGGTGCTGATCACCTTCATCGGCCTGCAGACCGCCGGCTACACCCTGAACATCCTCACGCTGGGCGCGCTGACCATTGCGATCGGCCGGGTGGTGGACGACTCGATCGTCGTCATCGAGAACATCAAACGGCACCTGGACACCGGTCAGGACAAGACCGGCGCCGTGCTGACCGGCGTGCGGGAGGTGGCCGGCGCGATCACCGCGTCCACCATCACCACGGTGGCGGTGTTCCTGCCGATCGCGTTCGTCGGCGGCATCGCCGGCGAGCTGTTCCGGCCGTTCGCGCTGACCGTGACGATCGCCCTGCTGGCCTCGCTGCTGGTGGCGTTGACGATCGTGCCGGTCCTGGCCTACTGGTTCCTCAAGCCGCACCAGCGACGCGGCCGGCACGAGCAGGTGGAGGCGGCGGCCGCCGACGCGCCGGAACCGGACGCCGACGGGCCGTCGACCTGGCTGCAGCGCGGATACCTGCCGATCATCCGGTGGACCCTGCGGCACTCGGCGATCACGCTGGTGCTGGCCGTGCTGGTGCTCGCCGGCACGCTGGCCCTGGCGCCGCTGATGAAGACCAACTTCCTGGGCCAGAGCGGGCAGAACACCTTCACCGTCACCCAGCAGGTCGCGGACGGGGCGAGCCTGGACCACCAGCGGGACATCGGCCTGCGCTCCGGCGAGGCGATCTCCGAGGTGCCCGGGGTGACGTCGGTGCAGATGTCGGCCGGGCAATCGGGCAACGCATTGCAGGCGGCGTTCCTCGGCGGCGGCGGGGCCACCACCATCCGGTACTCGGTCACCACCGACGAGGCGGCCGACCAGGACGCGGTGCACCAGCAGGTGCACGACGCACTCGGGCAGATCAGCGACCCCGACGGCTCACCATCGGTGCCGGCGGCGGGTTCGGTGGGAACACCTCGATCGAGGTGGACATCAAGGCCGGCTCCGAGCAGGACCTCGCCTCGGCCAACGACACGCTGGTCACCGCCCTGACCGGGCTGCCCGAGGCGTCCCAGGTGGCCAGCAATCTGTCGGCGTCCCGCCCGTACATCGCGGTGACGGTCGACCGGACGAAGGCCGGCGTGGCCGGGCTGACCGAAGTGGCGGTGGGCACGATGGTCGGCGCGGCACTGCAGCCGACCTCCATCGGCAGCGTCGCGATCGACGACCAGTCGCTGACCGTCTACCAGGCGGTGGCCGACCCGCCGACGACCGTCGACGAGCTCTCCGCGTTGACCATCCCGACGGCGCGCGGCGAGGTACCGCTGTCCGACCTGGCCACCGTCGAGCAGGCGCAGGGGCCGGTGTCGGTGACCGCCGAGCGCGGGCAGCGGACGGCGACGATCACGGTGACGCCGGCCGGCGACAACCTGGGCGCGGCCAACACCGCCGTGCAGAACGTGCTGAGCGCGGCGTCCCTGCCGGCCGGGGTGACCGCGGAACTGGGCGGGGTCACCGCCGACCAGGCCGAGGCCTTCTCGCAGCTCGGGCTGGCGCTGCTGGTGGCCATCCTGGTGGTGTACGTGGTGATGGTGGCGACGTTCCGGTCCCTGCTGCAGCCGCTGCTGCTGCTGGTGTCGATTCCGTTCGCGGCGACCGGGGCGATCCTGCTGCAGATCGTCACCGGGGTGCCGCTGGGTGTGCCGTCCCTGATCGGTGTGCTCATGCTGATCGGCATCGTGGTCACCAACGCGATCGTGCTGGTCGACCTGATCAACCAGTATCGGAACCAGGGTCAGCCGGTCCGGGACGCGGTGACGCACGGCGCGTCCCGCCGGCTCCGGCCGATCCTGATGACCGCACTGGCGACGATCTTCGCCCTGCTGCCGATGGCGCTGGGCATCACCGGCCACGGCGGGTTCATCTCACAACCGCTGGCCATCGTGGTGATCGGCGGCCTGCTCTCCTCGACAGTGCTCACCCTGGTGGTGCTGCCCACGCTGTATCACGCGGTGGAGGCCCGCCGGCAGCGGCGGCGGGACCGCAAGGCCGGGGTCGGTGATGCGGGTGCGACCTCTGCCGAACCAAGGAGGCACTACAGGCCGAACCCAAGACCGAACCAAATGCCGAGCCGCAGACCGAACCGGAGCCGGTCGGTTCAGCCAACCGCCGAGCCGACCGCCGACCGCCGACCGCGGAGGATCCGCAGGTCTGACGCCTGCCGAAGCTCCGCGGTCCGCCCTGGGCCAGCCCTGGGCCTCACTCCCCCGTTTGGCCGTCGATCGCCTCCCGCAGCAGGTCCGCGTGCCCGTTGTGCCGCGCGTACTCCTCGATCATGTGCACCAGGATCCAGCGCAGGCTCGGGGCGCTGCCGTCCCGCCCAGGTTTGCGGGCGAGGAACTCCAACCCCCCGCCGGACAGTGCTTCGCTGACGGCCGCGCGGGCGCGGTCCTTGGCCTGCGCCCACAGGGCAAGCAGATCGGCCGGAATGCCGTCGTCGGCCAGCCGCCAGTCCCAGTCCGGATCCGCATCCCAGTCCAGCTGCGCCCACGGGGGCGGCATCGGCTTGCCAAGCAGCCGACCCACGAACCAGTAGTCCTCCACCCAGGCCAGATGGGTGAGCATGCCGCCGAGCGTCATCGACGATGTGCCGATCCGGGCCCGCAGCGCGTCGGCATCCAGACCCGCGCACTTCCAGGCCAAGGTGGCCCGCTGAAACTCCAGGAATCCAAGCAGCGTGGCGATCTCCCCGGCGGCCAGTGGCGGCTCGGGTCGGCCGTGTTCGTCGACAATACTCACAGTCACCGAATCTACGTGGCGTGATCGGCCGGGCCGGGCCCGGGCGGATCGCGGACAGACCTTACGGATTGCGGACACACGGAATCGCGCCAGTCGTCACCGTGTTGTGCTCGGTGGCAGACGACTTGAGACGACATGAGAGGAGCCATGATGGCCTCGACGCAGACGGCGATCCTCGCCGGCGGGTGTTTCTGGGGGATGCAGGACCTGATCCGGCGGCAGCCGGGCGTGATCAGCACCCGGGTCGGCTATTCGGGCGGTGAGGTGCCCAACGCGACCTACTACAACCACGGCTCGCACGCGGAGGCGGTGGAGATCGTCTTCGACACGGCCGTGACCAGCTTCCGGAACCTGCTGGAGTTCTTCTTCCAGATCCACGACCCGACCACCCGCAACCGGCAGGGCAATGACGTCGGCTTGAGTTACCGGTCGGCGATCTTCTACCTCGACGACGAGCAGCGCAGCGTCGCGCAGGACACCATCGCCGACGTCGAGGCGTCCGGGCTGTGGCCGGGGAAGGTGGTCACCGAGGTGATCCCGGCAGGGCCGTTCTGGGAGGCCGAGCCCGAGCACCAGGACTACCTGCTGCGCTACCCGAACGGCTACACCTGCCATTACCCGCGGCCGGGGTGGAAGCTCCCGCGTCGAGCCGCGGTGAGCTGAACCGACGTCCGGCGGGCTCCGCCAAGCGGGGGCCCGCCGGCGCCGACGCCGTCAGGCGGCGGTTGCGGCGAGCAGCGGGCGCAGCAGGCGGGCGAGCTGGTCCGGGGTGGACACCGACCACCGCGCGGACCGGTGCTCGGCCGGCAGCCCCTAGCCCCAGCCGACCAGCACGCCACCTGCTCCTCGTCCAGGCCCGCCCGCCGCGGCGACTGCACGATCGGCGGCCCCCGACCAGGCCCGCGAGCACCTCGTCCGCCGCGGGTCGGCATCTCATCGCCGTGCAACCCGGGTTGGGCCCCGGTCCGTCATCTCCGCACACACCGATCGATGCGCGGCCGGTCCGGTCGCGGGATGGAGACACGATGAGGCGCCGGATGCTGGCCGCGGTGACGGTTGCCTTCGCGGTGCTCCTCAGCGGCTGCGGGGCCGGCGTTCAGGACGGCGATCCGAATGTGTCCGGGCGGCAGATGGCCACGTCGACCGGGGCGTCGACCGGGACACCCTCGTCGCCGCCGGATCCCGGCGCGGGCGCGGCGGCCGGCGGCGGCGCGGCGATCTGCGCGAACGAGACGCTGGCCGAGTCGATGGCCCGGGCGGTGCAGGCCGGCAGTTCGGTCGTGCTGGCCACCGGCGGCTTTACCGGTGTGGTCGGCACCGGCGACGGCGAGACCGGCGTCCCGTTCAGCGAGGTCGCGCTGACGGTGCAGGAGACGCTCGCCGGAGCGGAGGTCGGGTCGGCACTGGCCGCCTGGGTGTCCGGCGATCTGAGCGGCCGCGGCGCCGCATCATCCACCGGCGAGACGTCGTCGTTGTGGGCCCGCGGCGGCGCGATGATCGCGGTCGTCGACGCCGACAGCCAGTGGTCCGGACTGCCCGGCCCGATCGTCCGGGTTGCCCCCGTCATCGGTGACGACGTGATCGTCAGCTGGGTCGGCTGCTGGACGACCAACGGCGTCGAGTCCCGCGAGTTCACCGGCGCCGTTGATCTTTTCGACGACCGTGGACTGCATCCGACCGAAATACAGCTGTCCGCCGTCAGGCTGGAGGACTTCCGGGCGCAACTACCCGGCTGACCGGTCCGGTCGGCGGGAGCGTCAGGCGAGCAGTCCCTCCTGCCGGGCGATGGCGGTGGCCTCGGTGCGGTTGGTCGCGCCGAGCTTGGTGTAGATGTTCTTCAGGTACCACTTGACCGTGTTGACGGTCACCGTCATCGAGTTCGCGATCTGCTGGTTGCTGCGGCCGCTGCCCACCATGCGCAGGATCGCCAGCTCCCGGGCGTTCAGCGTGGTCGGGGCGACCGCGCAGGATTCGCCCAGCTCGGCCACCAGGCCGGCCAGCCACTCCCGGGGCACCTCGGGGTGGGCATCGGCCCAGGCGTCGGACTGGGCGTGGTCCAGCAGCCGGTGCAGCACGTCGGCGACCTCGGGGCCGCCGTCCAGGACGGTGCGGCGCAGCCCGGTGGTGGCGATCCGGCCGAGCACCTGGACCAGGGTGCGTTCGGCGGCCAACCGGTGGGCGGCGCGTTCGAGCAGGGCGACCTGCTGCACCGCGGCCGCGACCTGGTCGCGGGCCTGCCCACGCCGGGCCAGGTCGGCGATCAGCCCGTCCAGCAACGCGACCGCCCCCGTCCCGGTCGCCCTCCGCGGACATCACGGCGGCCAGTGCACCGGTGCGGATCTGGTCGATGGTGACGCCGAGGCCACCCTGCGTGCTCGAGCCGTCGGGCATGGCCTCGGCGATCCGTCGCGCCTCGCCGACCCGGCGCGCGCGCAGCAGCTGCCGGATCCGCTCGGCCGACACCGCCGCGTGCAGCCGGGGCAGGTCCAACCGTTCGGCCACTTTGACTCCCTCGGTGAGGAGCTCGGCGGCCTCGGCGGTTCCGCCGCGGTGGGCCTTGATCCGGGCCAGTACGGCATAGCTGGCGATCATGAAATCGACCACGCCGCTCTCCGCGCCGAGTTCCCGGCTCTCCTCGAGAAGTCGTTCCGCCTCATCGATCCGGCCGCATTCGTAGAGCAGCTCACCGAGCAGTGCGCCGGCCAGCTGGGCGGCGTGCGAACGGCGACCCGCCGACACCCGGCCCAGTTCGACGGCGCCGGTCAGGTGCTCCCTGGCCGCGGCCAGGTCGAGCCCTGCGAACGCGGCGATCCCGGCGAAACATCGACCGTAGACGGCGGCGAACGGGCCGGTTGTCCGCGCGTGCACGCGCGCGGCCCACCGTTGCCGCGCCAGCGCGGCCTCGAACCGCATCGAGTGGATGTCGCAGAAGCTCTGGATGTTGGCGGCGACGGCGACCACCCACGGGCGAAAGATGTCGCGGCGCTGCAGGCTCGGCGCAACCAGGCCCTCGGCCCGGTCGATCCGGTCACCGTAGATGTCGATGCAGGCCTGCACCACGTCGGCTTCGCAGCGCGTCTCCTCCTGCTCCGGCCCGTCGGGTAGCACCCGCCGCAGGTCGTCCAGCGCGAGCTCCGCGGCCGCCGGCCGCTGGAGCAGGCAGTTGGCCCAGGCGACGGCCATCAGCAGCCGCGGCCGCTCACCAACGGCCGAGGCGGGCAGCCGCCCGAGCAGGCCGAGCAGGCTGACCATCCGGCTGTGCTCGACCTGCGCCATGGCATGCCGTTCGACCAGGTCGGTGGCCGCGTCGACATCGCCGGCGGCCAAGGAGTGGGTCACCGCCTCGGCGACCAGATCATGCTCGGCGAACCACCGGGCCGCCCGCCGGTGCAGGACGGGGACCCGGTCCGGCCGGTCCCGTTCGAGTCGACGCCGCAGGTAGTCGGCGAACAGGTGGTGGTAGCGGAACCATTCCCGCTCCGCGTCCAGCGGTCGCAGGAACAGGTCCCGCCGCTCCAGTTCCTCCAGCATCGCCTGGCCGTCGGCGCGCCCGCTGAGGGCGTCGGCCAGGGCCCCGCACAGGCGGTCACCGACCGACGTGTCCAGCAGGAACGCCAGGAGGTCGGCCGGCAGCGCGTCGAGCACGTTCTCCGCCAAGGTACTCCCCGATCGAATGGTCGCGGCCGGAGAACCCATTGATCAGCCGGGTGGGATCGGCGCAGTCCCGCAGGGACAGCGACACCAACTGGAGCGCGGCGACCCAACCGTCGGTGCCGGCCGACACCCGGGCGATGTCGTCGCTGGCCAGCCGCAATCCGTTCAGGTCGACCAGGAACGAGCGGGTCTCCGCCAGGTCGAAACGCAGGGTGTCGGCGTTCACCTCCATCAGCTGGCCGCGGACCCGGAGCCGGCTCAGCGGCAGGCGCGGTCGGGTGCGGCTGGTCAGGACGACGGCCAGATTCGGCGGCGCGAAGTCCAGGAGGTGCACCATCGCCCGGTGCACCTGTTGGTCGTCGATCAGATGCCAGTCGTCGAAGGTCAGCACCAAACGCCCGTCGTGCCGGCCCACCTGCTCCAGCAGCACCGACAGGGCGTAGGTCTGGGTGTCCTCGACGTTCTGTTCCAGCAGGTCACGCAGGTCGCGGAGCACCTCGTCCGCGGCAGGCATGGCCCGCCGCACCGCCTCCAGCAGGTGGAACAGGAACCAGTGCGGGTCGTTGTCGTCCCGGTGCATGCCCAGCCAGGCCGCCACCGCGCCTTCGTCCTGCAGGACTCGCAGCCACTGCACGGCCAGCGTGGTCTTGCCGTAGCCGGCCGGTGCGTGGATGACGACGAGCTGGCGTTCACCGCCGTCCCGCAGCGCGCCGAGCAGTCGCTCGCGTTCGATGACGTTACGCACGTAGGTGGGTGCCCGGAATCGGGTGGAGGCGTGCAGCGGCGCCGACTGCTGGGAGGTTGACGTCATCGTCGGCCTTCCGTCCCGTCGCTGCGCGTGCGGTGGTGGTGGTGCGGTCCCGTCCCGGCGACCCCCGAGATCGCCGGGCCGGGCGTCTGCGATCGGACGGCGGTATGGGCCCTGGTTCGGCGGCCCGACCGACGTCGTGTGCCCAGCATCACGCACCCCGCGAGTGGTTCACTACCCATTCGGGTAGTCAACCACCGGTCGCCTGATCAGAAGGTGATCAGCGGCTTGATGATGTTGTCCTGCTTGGTCGACATCAGGTCGAAGGCCAGCTCCACCTCGTCGAAGCCGAAGCTGTGGGTGGTCATCGGGGTGGGGTCGATGCGGCCCGATTGCATCAGGCGCAGCAGGCGAGTCATCCGTTCGCTGCCGCCCGGGCAAAGCCCGGTGTGGATGGCCTTGTCGTTCATGCCCAGGCCGAATGCGTCCAGCGGCAGCTGCAGTGGGGCCGGATTCTCCCCGTGGTAGCCGATGTTGGACACACGGCCTCCCGGCTTGGTCACCCGGACGCAGGCCTCGAAGGTCTGCGGGAAGCCGAACGCCTCGATCGCCGCGTCCACGCCCGCTCCGCCGGTCAGATCCATGATCTGCTCGACCGGATCGCCCTGGGTGAAGTCGACGATCAGGTCGGCACCGAACTGCTTGGCCAGGGCCTGGCGTTCCGGCCGGGATTCGAGGCGATGACCTGGCCGGCGCCCATCAGGTGCGCGCCGATGGTGGCGGACAGGCCGACCGGACCCTGCGCGAAGATGGCGACCGTCTCGCCGAACTGCAGGTAGGAGTGCTCGACACCCATGAACCCGGTGGAGAGCATGTCGCAGGCGTAGACC
>DATDBV010000359.1:0-4683 GCA_036524715.1 Nakamurella sp.
GACAGACTGAACAGCGGCGGCGGACATCTGTCCGCCCGGACGAGTGCGCGGAGTCATCTCGCGTGCCAACGGCAGAGCGCCGGGCGCGGGCGGGGGATCCGCAGGTGGTGCGCGAGCACCGCGGGAGCAGCACGGCGGGCACCCGCCGCGTAGTGAGTACAGCGCGAACACTTCGCGCCGAACGAGAGGGACGGCAAGCGTGGCGGGACAGAAGATCCGCATCCGGCTCAAGGCCTACGACCATGAGGCGATCGATGCGTCGGCACGCAAGATCGTCGAGACGGTGACCCGCACGGGCGCCCGGGTGGTCGGCCCGGTGCCGCTGCCCACCGAGAAGAACGTGTACTGCGTCGTGCGCTCGCCGCACAAGTACAAGGACTCGCGCGAGCACTTCGAGATGCGTACGCACAAGCGGCTGATCGACATCCTCGATCCGACGCCGAAGACCGTCGACGCGCTGATGCGCATCGACCTGCCGGCGTCCGTGGACGTCAACATCCAGTAGGGGATCGGCCCACCGCAAGGTCCCCGAAGCGATCACGTCCACACCGCCCCCCGGGGCGATTGTCACAGCACAGGAGATGGGTAGTACCAACATGGCAGAAGCGATCAAGGGAATCCTGGGCCACAAGCTCGGGATGACCCAGGTCTTCGACGAGGCCAACCGTGTCGTTCCGGTCACCGTCGTCGCGGCCGGTCCGGTCGTGGTCACCGCCGTGCGCACCCCGGAGACCGATGGCTACAGCGCGGTGCAGTTCGCGTTCGGGGCCGTCGATCCGCGCAAGGTGACCAAGCCGGCCGCCGGCCAGTTCGTCAAAGCGGGCGTCACCCCGCGCCGGCACCTGGTCGAGCTGCGCACCGACGACGTCTCGGGCTACAGCGTTGGCCAGGAGTTCACAGCCGCCGAGGTGTTCGACGCGGGTGCCGTGGTCGACGTCACCGGCACCAGCAAGGGCAAAGGCACCGCGGGCGTCATGAAGCGGCACGGATTCAGCGGACTCGGGGCCGGCCACGGCGTCCAGCGCAAGCACCGTTCGCCGGGCTCCATCGGCGGTTGCTCCACCCCGGGCCGGGTGTTCAAGGGGCTGCGGATGGCCGGCCGGATGGGCAACGCCAAGGTCACCGTGCAGAACCTGACCGTGCAGGCGGTCGATGCGGACAAGGGCCTGGTGCTGATCAACGGCGCCGTTCCGGGCCCCAAGGGCGGACTCGTGATGATCAAGTCCGCCGTCAAGAACCAGAGCAAGGTGGGTGCCTGATGACCACCGTTTCGATCACCGGCCCGGCCGGCGACGCGGGGGCCACCGTCGAGCTGCCGGACGACATCTTCGACGTCCCGGCCAACGTTCCGCTGATGCACCAGGTCGTGGTGGCCCAGCTGGCCGCCGCCCGGCAGGGCACGCACAAGGCCAAGACCCGCGGTGAGGTGTCCGGCGGCGGCAAGAAGCCGTACCGCCAGAAGGGCACCGGCCGGGCTCGCCAGGGCTCGACCCGCGCGCCGCAGTTCACCGGCGGCGGCGTCGTCCACGGGCCGGTCCCGCGCGACTACACCCAGCGGACCCCGAAGAAGATGAAGGCCGCCGCGTTGCGCGGCGCCCTGTCCGACCGGGCCCGCGGCGGCAACCTGCACGTGCTGGAGTCGCTGGCCCTGGAGGGCACCCCGTCCACCAAGAAGGCGCTCGCGGCGCTGCGGACCGTGTCCAGCGCCCGCAAGATCCTGGTGGTGCTGCAGTTCGGCGACGAGATCGGCTGGAAGAGCCTGCGCAACCTGCCCGAGGTGCACCTGCTCTGGGCCGGCCAGCTGAACACCTATGACGTGCTCAACAGCGACGACGTGGTGTTCACCAAGGCCGCGCTGGACGAGTTCCTGTCGGCGTCCGGCAAGTCCGCCCAGACCGCCCCGGCCAGCGCCGGGCGGCACGCCGCCCCCGACGTCGCGGCCGCCGCTCCGTCGCTCACCAAGGCCACCACCGCCGCGGTGACCATCGATGTTGAACAGGAGGAGGAGAAGTGATCCCCGATCCTCGCGACATCATCCTTCGGCCGGTCGTCTCCGAGAAGAGCTACGGCCTGCTGGAGTCCGGCAGCTATACGTTCGAGGTGCGCCCGGACGCCAACAAGACGCAGATCAAGATCGCCATCGAGAAGATCTTCGACGGCGTCAAGGTCGTCTCGGTGAACACGCTCAACCGTCAGGGCAAGCGCAAGCGCACCCGCACCGGCTACGGGCAGCGCAAGGCCACCAAGCGGGCCATCGTCACGCTGTCGCAGGACAGCAAGCCGATCGACGTCTTCAGCGGCGCCTGAGCAGGGTAGGGACGAGAAGAACCAATGGGTATCCGTAAGTACAAGCCGACGACCCCGGGTCGTCGCGGCGCCTCGGTCGCCGACTTCTCCGAGGTCACCCGGAGCACTCCGGAGAAGTCGCTGGTCCGCCCGCTGCACTCCAAGGGTGGCCGGAACGTGCACGGCCGGGTCACCGCCCGGCACCAGGGCGGCGGGCACAAGCGCGCCTACCGGGTGATCGACTTCCGGCGGGCGGAGAAGGACGGCGTGCCGGCCAAGGTCGCGCACATCGAGTACGACCCGAACCGCACCGCCCGGATCGCGCTGCTGCATTTCGCCGACGGCGACAAGCGCTACATCATCGCCCCGAACCGGCTGTCCCAGGGCGACACCGTGGAGACCGGTCCGAGCGCCGACATCAAGCCCGGCAACAACCTGCCGCTGCGCAACATCCCGGTCGGCACCGTCGTGCACGCGATCGAGCTGCGCCCCGGCGGCGGGGCGAAGATCGCCCGCTCGGCCGGCGCCAAGGTGCAGCTGGTGGCCAAGGACGGCCCGTACGCGCAGCTGCGCATGCCGTCCGGCGAGATCCGCAACGTCGACGTGCGCTGCCGCGCCACCGTCGGCGAGGTCGGCAACGCCGAGCAGGCCAACATCAACTGGGGCAAGGCCGGCCGCATGCGCTGGAAGGGCAAGCGCCCGCAGGTGCGTGGTGTCGCGATGAACCCGGTCGACCACCCGCACGGCGGCGGCGAGGGCAAGACCTCCGGTGGCCGGCACCCGGTGAACCCGGGCGGCAAGCCCGAGGGTCGCACCCGCCGGCCGAACAAGGAAAGCGACAAGCTCATCGTGCGTCGCCGGCGCAAGGGCAAGAAGCGGTGACGGTGAATCCCATGATCACGCAGACCACCGTCAACATCACCACCGACAACGGAGCAGGAAGGTAGGCACGAGATGCCCCGCAGTCTCAAGAAGGGCCCGTTCGTCGACGACCACCTGCTCAAGAAGGTGGACTCGGCGAACGACAAGAATTCCAAGGCCGTGATCAAGACGTGGTCGCGCCGATCCACGATCATCCCCGACATGCTCGGGCACACGATCGCCGTGCACGACGGCCGCAAGCACGTCCCGGTGTTCGTCACCGAGTCGATGGTCGGCCACAAGCTGGGCGAGTTCGCCCCGACGCGGACCTTCCGGGGTCACGTGAAGGACGACCGCCGGTCGCGGCGCGGTTAGGAGGAAGCCGAACATGAATGCCAAGAACGACGTTGAGGAGCTGCCCCGCAGCCAGG
This sequence comes from Nakamurella sp., assembly GCA_036524715.1. Classification (GTDB taxonomy): domain Bacteria; phylum Actinomycetota; class Actinomycetes; order Mycobacteriales; family Nakamurellaceae; genus Nakamurella. The sequence goes on from DATDBV010000359.1 coordinate 3,579, forward strand.
CCACCCTCCGGTACGCGAGGCTGACCCCGATGAAGGCGCGTCGGGTGGTCAACCTGATCCGTGGGCGGTCCGCCGTCGACGCCGCGTCCATCCTGCGGTTCGCCCCGCAGGCGGCGAGCGAGCCCCTGGCCAAGCTGCTGGCCTCCGCCGTCGCCAACGCGGAGAACAATCAGGGCCTTGACCCGGAATCGCTGATCGTGGACAAGGTCTACGTGAACGAGGGGCCGACGCTCAAGCGGTTCCAGCCGCGGGCGCAGGGCCGGGCGTTCCGCATCCGCAAGCGGACCAGCCACATCACGATCGAGCTGGTGTCGGTCTCCGCCGACCAGTCAAGCCAGGGCCGCTCGCGCGGCCGGAATGCGAAGGGAAGGACCCGGTAGTGGGTCAGAAGATCAACCCGCACGGGTTCCGGCTGGGCATTACCACCGACTGGAACTCGCGGTGGTACGCGGACAAGTCCTACGCCGACTATGTCGCCGAGGACGTGCAGATCCGCAAGCTGATGAGCAAGGGCATGGAGCGGGCCGGCATCTCCAAGGTGGAGATCGAGCGGACCCGGGACCGGGTGCGGGTGGACATCCACACCGCCCGTCCGGGCATCGTCATCGGTCGCCGCGGCGCCGAGGCCGACCGCATCCGCGGGCAGCTGGAGAAGCTGACCGGCAAGCAGGTGCAGCTGAACATCCTCGAGGTGCGCAACCCCGAGTCGGACGCGCAGCTGGTCGCCCAGAGCGTGGCCGAGCAGCTGTCCAACCGGGTCAGCTTCCGCCGGGCCATGCGCAAGTCCATGCAGTCCGCGCAGCGCTCGCCGCAGGTCAAGGGCATCCGGATCCAGTGCGCCGGCCGTCTGGGCGGGGCCGAGATGAGCCGGTCGGAGTTCTACCGCGAGGGTCGGGTGCCGCTGCACACCCTGCGGGCGGACATCGACTACGGCTTCTTCGAGGCCAAGACCACCTTCGGCCGCATCGGCGTGAAGGTCTGGATCTACAAGGGCGACAAGGTCGGCACCCTGGCCGAGCAGCGGGCCGCGGAGGCGGCCGCCGCGCAACGGGGCGCCCGGGAAGGTCGAGGCGATCGGGCCGAGCGCCCGGCGCGCCGCCGCAGC
>DATDBV010000360.1:0-5633 GCA_036524715.1 Nakamurella sp.
CGCGCTGCTCGCGCACCGGCCGCACGCCGTCGAGGGGCTCGACGCCCGGATCGTCCACATCCTGCGCCGGGCCCGGGGCGCGCATGCCGTGCCCGACCTGCCGCGCGGCGCCGGCTGGCTGATGGTCGAGGTCGGCGGCGAGTCCAGCGCCGAGGCAGGCCATCTCGCGCAGGCGATGGTGCAGGACGCCGATGCGGTCGATTCAGTGGTGCTGCCCACCGGTCCCGCGGCGACTGCGTTGTGGCGGATCCGGGCCGACGGCGCCGGCCTGGCCGGACGCACCCCCGACGACCGGCCGGCCTGGCCCGGATGGGAGGACGCCGCCGTCCCACCCGACCGGCTCGGCGTCTACCTGCGCGAATTCGAGGCACTGCTCGCCGACGCCGGGCTGACCGGCGTGCCGTACGGGCACTTCGGCGACGGCTGCGTGCACATCCGGATCGACTTCCCTCTCGACCGGGGCTCCGCGGCGTTCCGTCACTTCATGCTGGACGCGGCCCGGCTGGTGGTCGCGCACGGCGGGTCCTGCTCCGGTGAGCACGGCGACGGCCGGGCCCGCGGCGAACTCCTGCCGCTGATGTACTCCCCCGCCGCGATCGACCTGTTCGCGCAGGTCAAGTCACTGTTCGATCCGGACGACAGGCTCAACCCGGGTGTGCTGGTCCGGCCCGCCCCGTTGGACGCCGACCTGCGCCGGCCGGCCGCCCGGCGCCTGCCGCTGGCCGGCGGGTTCGCCTTCACCGACGACGACGGCGACGTGACGTCCGCGCTGCACCGGTGCGTCGGCGTCGGCAAGTGCCGGGCCGACACCAGCGCCGCCGGCGGCTTCATGTGCCCGTCGTTCCGGGCGTCCGGGGACGAGAAGGACGTGACCCGTGGACGGGCCCGGGTGCTGCAGGAACTGGCCAACGGCACGGCGATCCGCGCCTGGCGCGACCCGGCGGTGCACGAGTCGCTGGATCTGTGCCTGTCCTGCAAAGCCTGCGCCAGTGACTGCCCGGCCGGCGTGGACATGGCGCGGTACAAATCGGAAGTGCTGCACCGGGCCTACCGGCACCGACTCCGGCCCGTCACGCACTACTCGCTGGGGTGGCTGCCGCGGTGGCTGCGGCCGCTCGACACGCTGCCCCCGTTCGTGGCCGCCGGGGTCAACCGGCTCCTCGGCTCCCGGCGCCTGCTCGCGGTCGCCGGGGTCGACCCCCGCCGGCGGGCGCCGAGCCTGGCGTCGCGAACCTTTCGCCGTCGGTGGCGCGCCCGGCCGGTTCGGGAGGTTGTCGCGGCCGTCGACGACCGGCCGCGCCAATCCCGACGCTCGCGCGTGCTGCAGTTGGGTCTACCGGCGCCCGATCCGGCACTCGCTGGACGCACCGCAGTGATGTGGGTGGACTCGTTCACCAACGGGTTGGATCCCGACGCCGGCGACGCTGCGGACGCCGTGCTCCGCGCCGCCGGATACCGGGTGATCGTGCCCGATGCGACCGCCTGCTGCGGGCTGACCTGGATCACCACCGGCCAGTTGACCGCCGCCCGCCGCCGCCTGCGGCGACTGCTCGATGTGCTGGAACCCCATGCCCGGCGCGGGGATTCGATCGTCGGACTGGAGCCGTCGTGCACTGCCGTGCTGCGTGACGACCTGCTCGACCTGCTGCCCGACGACCCGCGGGCGCGGACCGTCGCCGACGCGACCCGCACCCTCGCCGAGGCCCTGACCGCCGCCGCCGAAAGGGGTTGGCGACCACCGGATCTGACCGGGCTGGAGCTGATCGCGCAGCCGCACTGCCACCAGCACGCCGTCATAGGATTCGACGTCGACCGCGCGCTGCTGGAGTCGGCCGGCGCCACGGTGCGCACGCTGGCCGGCTGCTGCGGCCTGGCCGGCAACTTCGGCATGGAGCGGGGCCACTACGAGATGTCCGTCGCGGTCGCCGAAACCGGTCTGCTGCCGGCCCTGCGGGCGCGGCCGGACGGTGCGATCGTGCTGGCCGACGGATTCTCCTGCCGCACCCAGATCGACCAGCTGGCCGACCTGCCCAGCGTTACCCTCGGGCAGCTGCTGGCCGGACACCTCCCGCGACCCGAAATCGAACTGTCAGGCTGATCCATGCGGCGTCTGTTCGCTGCGGACCAAGTGCACCGAACTGTCAGGCTGATCCATCCAGGACCGCGCTGGGCAAATCCGGTTCCTCCGTCACCGGATTGCTGGTGCTCGGTCCTGCTGTGCTGGATGGCGGCCTCGCAAGCTCGGCCGACCAGTGGCGCGGAACCCGGCAAATCAGGCGCGGTTTCGCCGAGTTGATCAACGCCCTGAGTTCGCCCGACCGGCAGGAGCCCACAACCACCTCGACCGGGTCCGGCCCGCAGCGCCGACGGTCAGCTGATCAAACCTGCGCCAGACCCCTGCCGACAGGCCAGCATTCGCGGGTTTGATCAGCGAACCCCGGCGGTCCTATCCGGATGGGCGGACGAAACCCGCTCGCCCGCACCTATTTTGCCCCATTCGGCGCGGGTTTGATCAGCGAACCGGCGGCGTCGCAGGCAGGTAGGCCAGGCCAGGACCTGCCAAGACCGGCGCCGAGCCCAAAGGCGGCGGCATTACTTCTTCTTCGCGCCGCGCTTTTCCCGCACCCGGACGTTGACTCGCACCGGCGAACCGGTGAAGTCGAAGTCCTCCCGGAGCCGCCGTTCGATGAACCGCCGGTAGCCGGCCTCCAGGAACCCGGTGGTGAACAGCACGAAGGTGGGTGGGCGGTTGGCCGCCTGGGTCGCGAACAGCACCCTGGGCTGCTTCCCACCGCGCACCGGCGGCGGTGTCGCGGCGATCAGCTCACCCAGCCACGAGTTCAGCCGCCCGGTGGGGATCCGCCGGTCCCACGATTCCAACGCCCGCTCCATCGCCGGCGCGACCCGGTGCACCCCGCGCCCGGACTGGGCGGAGATGTTGATCCGCTGCGCCCACGCCACCCGGGACAGGTCGCGCAGCACCTCGTCCTCGACCTCGGCCCGCCGCTCGGCGTCCACCAGGTCGGCCTTGTTCAGCGCGATCACCAGGGCCCGGCCGGAGTCGATCACCATGCTGATCACCCGTTGGTCCTGCTCGGTGATCGGCGTGGACGAGTCGATCAGCGCGATCGCCACCTCCGCCGACTCCAGCGCGGTCTGGGTGCGCAGGGAGGCGTAGTACTCCATCCCCCTGGCCTGGTTGACCCGCCGCCGCAGCCCGGCCGTGTCCACGAAACGCCAGAGCCGGCTGTCGATCTCGACCAGGGAGTCGACCGGATCGACGGTCGTGCCGGCCACCTCGTGCACCACCGAGCGGGGCTCGCCGGTCAGCTTGTTCAGCAGCGAGGACTTGCCGACGTTGGGTTTCCCGATCAGCGCCACCCGGCGCGGGCCACCGGTACCCCCGACGAACTCCCCCGGCGCGGTCGGCAGCGCGTCCAGCACCGCGTCCAGCAGATCGCCGGAGCCGCGGCCGTGCAGCCCGGACACCGGGATCGGCTCGCCGAGGCCCAGCGACCACATCGCGGCCGCGTCGGCCTCGGCCCGCTCATCGTCCACCTTGTTGACGGCCAGGATCACCGGCCGCTTGGACCGGCGCAGCACCCGGGCGATCGCCTCCTCGGTCTCGGTCGCGCCGACCGACCCGTCCACCACCACCAGGACCGCGTCGGACGTCTGCATCGCCCGTTCCGCCTGCGCGGTCACCGCGGCCTGCAGCCCGCTGGCGCCGGGATCCCAGCCGCCGGTGTCCACGACGGTGAACCGGCGACCCCGCCACAGCGCGTCATGCGTCACCCGGTCCCGGGTCACCCCGGGCACGTCCTGGACGACCGCCTCCCGGCGTCCGATGAGCCGGTTGACCAGGGTCGACTTGCCCACGTTGGGCCGCCCGACGACGGCCAGCGTCGGCGCCGGACCTTCGGCCTCGCCGCCGGTCTCGTCGTCCGAGCCGTCCTCCCAGCCGGTGAACTCGCTCTCGTCGCTCCAAGTCCCGTCGGCATCCCCGGAGACATCGAATTCCTCGGTCATCCCATCCTCACCAAGTCCGCGTCCAGTTCCCGCACCAACGCGGCCAGGTTCACCCGGATCGCCTCGGTCGCCTCACCGACCGCCGTGCGGCCACCGCCCTCCGGCACCGTGAACGGCGGCCCGACCAGGGCGGTGACCGGCGGCCGGAAGCGGCGGCGCCGGGCGTCCGCCGGCCGCGCGGTGCCGCGGATCGCCACCGGCACCACCGGCGCACCCGCGCGCGCGGCCAGCCAGCCGGCGCCGGCGAACACCGACTCCACATTGCCCGCGCCCCGGGTGCCCTCGGGAAAGATGCCGATCGCACCGCCGGCCTTCAGCTGGGCCAGTGCCTGCAGCATCGGCTCCCGGTCCGGCTTGTCCCGGATCAGCGAGTACTGCCCCACATTGGTCAGCAGCCAGCCCAGCGGACCCTTCACCGCCTCCGCCTTGACCAGGAACGAGACACGCCGGGGCAGGCAACCGAATAGCACCGCCCCGTCCATCAGGTGCTGGTGGTTGGCCACGACGACGACCGGACCGGTCGCCGGGATCCGGTCCGCATGGTGCAGCCGAACCCGGTACACCACCAGGTTGACCACGATGCCGATCCGCCGGCCGCGATCCATCCCCTTCGGCCCGACATGGGGCGGGGTCGGGTCGGTCGACCCGCCCAGGTGCCGCCACCTCATGCCGCCGCCTTTCCGGAGTGCCTCGCGAGCTCGGCCACCCGGACGCGGCGGCGGCGCCCGTGCCTATGGTTCGCTCGGCAAGCCTCGCTCACGAGATACCCCGCTCCGCGGCCAACGCCAGTACCCGGGCCACCGTCTCCTCGACGGCCAGCTCGGAGGAGTCGACCACCACCGCGTCCGCGGCGGCCTGCAGCGGCGCGTGCGCGCGGCTGCTGTCCCGGCTGTCCCGGCGGTGCAGGTCGGTGGCCACCGCATCCAGGTCGCCGGCCGGGCCGCCGACCCGCGCCGCGTTCTGCCGGTGCCGCCGCCGGGCCCGCTCGGTGGCGTCCGCGGTCAGGTACACCTTCAGGTCCGCGTCGGGCACGACCACGGTGCCGATGTCCCGGCCCTCCACGACCATCCGACCCGACCGGGCGAGCAGCCGCTGCCGGTCCAGCAGCCAGGCCCGCACCGCCGGGTTCGCCGACACCGGGGTGACGGCGAGAGTAGCGGCCGGGCCGCGGATCTCGGCGGTGACGTCCGACCCGAGCAGCGAGTGCCGCTGCCGTCCGGCGTTGGTCGGGCTGTCGAACGAGAGATCCGGCAACAGGCCGGCGACCGCCGCATCGTCGACTGGGTCGATCGCGGCGCGTAGCACGGCCAGGGTAACGATGCGGTACATCGCGCCGGTGTCCAGGTAGCCGGCGCCCAATGCCTGGGCCACCCGACGGGCGACCGTCGACTTGCCTGTGCCGGCCGGCCCGTCGATGGCGATCACGAATCCGCTCACGCCGCCACCCCCGGGCCGGCCTCGCAGGCTCGGCCACCCAGACGGGGGTGCCGCCGCCTGCGCCCATGGTTCGCTCGGCAAGCCTCACTCACGCGATCACCGGAATCGGGGTCGGCCGGCTGGGCACGCCCGGCCGGGATGCGTCGCCGTGGCAGGCGCGGCTCCAC
>DATDBV010000361.1:0-7012 GCA_036524715.1 Nakamurella sp.
GACCCAGGGCGGTGCCCCAGATGGTGCCGCGGCCGCCGAGCAGGCTGGCGCCGCCGATGACGACGGCGGCGATGGCGTCGAGTTCGTAGCCCTGTCCGAGGTTGGGTGGCCCGGAGATGACTCGGGAGGCGAGGAGGACCCCGGAAAGTCCGGCGAGGAGCCCGGATAGGGCGTAGACGCTGAACAGGATGCGTTTGGTTTTGATGCCGGCCAGTTTGGCGGCGCTGGTGTTGCCGCCGACGGCGTAGACGCGCATGCCGTAGGAGGTGCGGGCCATGATGATGCCCATGACCACGATGCCGATGATCATGACCCAGACGGGCCGTTGAACGCCGAGGATCTTGGTGTTGGCCAGGTCGCCGAAGTTCTCGGGCAGCCCGTTGATGGGTGCGCCGCCGCCGATGACGTAGGCGAATCCGGATGCGGTGGTGAGCATGCCGAGGGTGGCGATGAACGGTGGCACCTTGACCTGTGCGACGAGGAAACCGTTGATGGCGCCGCAGACCAGGCCGGCGAGGACGCCGGCGAGGATCCCGAAGACCAGCCGTTCCGGGTGGTCCTTGACGATGGCGGCGGCGGTCATGGCGCTGACCGCGATGACGCTGCCGACGGACAGGTCGATGCCGCCGGTGAGGATGACCAGGGTCTGCCCGATGGCGATGAGCGCGAACGGGGCGGCGGCGATGGCGATGCTCTGGAAGTTGTCCAGGGTGGCGAACCGGGCACTGCGATAGCTGAAGTAGGCGATGATCAGCAGCATCACGATCACCATCGCGTGCCGGATGGCGAAGTCCTTGTTCCAGGCGGCGCTGAACCGGCGGTTCGGGTCGTCGGGTTTGTTGGGCGTGGGAGCGGGTTCGACGTGAGTGCTCACTGCTCGGCGTCCTTTGCGGTCTCGAGGGTGGGGGATGCGGCGGCGTCGTCCGGTTCGCCGGTTTCCGGGTCGAAGCCGGCGGCGAGGTGGAAGATGGTGCGCTGGGCGTCGGGGGAGTCCAGCGCGGCACGGTCGAGTTCGCCGACGATCTGCCCCCCGCGCATGACGGCGACCCGATGGGACAGGCCCAGCACCTCGACCATGTCGGAGGAGGCCATGACGACGGCCATCCCGGATTCGGCGAGACCAGTGATGATGCGGTAGATCTCGCTTCGAGCGCCGATGTCGACGCCGCGGGTCGGCTCGTCCAGCAACAGCACGTCGACGGTTCCGGTGAGCCAGCGGGCGAGGACGATCTTTTGCTGGTTGCCGCCGGAGAGGGTCCCGACGGACTGGCTCAGGCCGCGGCTGCGCAGGCCGACGGAGGTCATCACGTCGCTGATCGCACCGCGCCGCCGGCCCTGGTTGATCCAGCCGGCCGTGGTGAATGTGGACAACCGGGGCAGGGACCCGTTTTCCAGCACAGTCATGGACAGCACCAGGCCGTCACCCTTGCGGTCCTCGGGGACCAGGGCCATCCCGCTCTTGATGGCCGCCGACGGCCGGCCGCGGTGGACGGGCTCGCCGGCGATCGTGATCGATCCGCCGGTGGTGTGCCGGGCGCCGAAGATGGCTTCCAGGAGTTCGGTCCGGCCGGCGCCGACAAGTCCGGCCAGGCCGAGAATTTCACCGCGCCGCACGGTGAGACTGACGGGTTCGGGATAGCCCGCGACGTGCAGGTCGGTCACCTCGAGCGCGGCGGCGGGTTGCGGTTGGTGCATCACCGGGAACAGGTCACCGAGTTCCCGGCCGATCATGGCGTGCACGATGCCGTCGTCGGTGGTGTCGACCAGGGGCTGATCCAGCACGAGGCGGCCGTCGCGGAGCACGACTACCCGGTCGGCGACGGCGCGGATCTCCTCCATCTTGTGGGTGGTGTAGATCATCGCCACGCCGCGGTCCCGCAGCCGGTTGATGATGTCGTAGAGACGAGCGACCTCACGCTCGGGGATCGCCGAGGTGGGTTCGTCGAAGAGCAGGACCCGGGCGCCGCCGCTGGCGCCCTTGACGATCTCGACGATCTGGCTGACCGCGACGGACAGTCGACGCATCTTGGTCCGGGGGTCCAGGTCGACGTCAAAGACCTCGAGCATCGTGCGGGCCTGCTTGATCATCGCGGTGCGGTTGAGCAGCCCGGCCCGGTTGCGGATCTCGCGACCCAGAAAGAGGTTCTCGTAGACGGTCATGTCCTGGATGGGCGCGAGCTCCTGCGGGATGATGCTGACTCCGAGGTGCCGGGCCAGTCGGGGGTCCGCACGGGTCAGGTCGTGGCCTTCGATCGTCACCTGGCCACGGTCGGGATCGACGATCCCGGACGCGATCTTCATCAGGGTCGACTTGCCGGCGCCGTTCTCGCCGGCCAGCGCGGTGACCGTGCCGGGTTGCAGGTCGAAGCTCACCCCCTTGAGCACGGGAACGCCGCCGAACCCCTTGGCGAGGTCCCGGCAGCTGAGCGCGGATGGCGTCATCAAGCCTCCTTGGTCGATGAGATTCGTAACACGTCATGCGTGTGACATAACACGGTGATGGGGAAAAACCTCATTGTCAAGTCTTGTGTACGAGGGATGTCACGTGTAGAACGTTAGTAATCACGTTCTGGATGACTGACCGATCATGAGGAGACGCGAAGATGAATCAGCCCGCCGACGAGCGCGGCACCGTGACGATCCTGGGCGCCGGGGCGATGGGCTCGGCCCTGGCTACTCCGTTCCGCCAGGCTGGTTGGTCGGTCCGGTTGTGGGGCACCTGGCTGGACGACCATCTACTCGCCGCCTGCCGGGCCGGGCTGCCGCATCCGCGCACCAAGGTCCCGCTGGCCTCCGGTACCGAACTGTTCGACCACCCGGATCTGCTTGCCGCGCTGAATGGTGCCGAGCTGGTGGTCATCGCGGTCGCCTCGGTCGGGGTGGAGGAGGTCGTGCGGCGGGCCGCTCCGGGGTTGGCCGACGCTCGGGCGGTCCTGCTCACCAGTAAGGGGTTCGCCCCGGACGAGCAGGGCCGGATCGAACTGCTGCCGGCGGCCGCCCGCCGGGTCGCCGCCGCCCAGGGGGTGCAGCTGCCGCCGATCGTCGCCGTGGGTGGGCCGTGCAAGGCCAACGAGGTCGCCGCGGGTCGCGCCACCGCGGCCGTCTTCGCGGCCGAGAATGCCTCGCTGGCAAAGGACATCGCCCGCTCGGTGGCGACGGCCGGCTACCGCGCGCAGCCCATGGGCGATGAGTGCGGGGTGGAGATGTGCGCCCCGATGAAGAACGTCTACGCCATCGCGTTGGGTATCGCCGACGGGCTGGGGGACCAGGGCGGCGAGCCCTGGCATGACCTGAAGGCGGCCGCCTTCGCGCGGGCGGTCCAGGAGATGATCGAGCTGTCCGCGCTGGTGGGGGGGCGGGCCGATACCGCCTATGGCCTGGCCGGGGTCGGCGATCTCGAGGTCACCGCGCTGTCTGGCCGCAACAGCGTCTACGGCGCCCGGATCGGTCGGGGCGAAGGCGCGGCGCAGGCGCTCGAGGAGATGGCCGCCGCCGAGCAGACCGTCGAGGGGGTGCCCGCCGCTGAGCTGGCCGCGATCCTGGTCGACCAGCGGGCCCCCGGCCTGTGGCCCCGGCTCCCGCTGCTGGCCGCGGTCCGGGACATCATCCGCGGCGCCGCCGACCCGCAGGCCCGGCTGATCGCGGCTGCCCTGCCCAGCCGGTGAACACGAACATCGCCGTCATCGACACGGAATGAGGAGATCATGACAACGACGTCACCGGTGGTCATCGGGATCGACAGCTCGACCACGGCCTGCAAGGCCGTCGCGTTCACCGCGGACGGCTCGGCCGTCGCGGAGGCCCGCCGCTCCTACCCGCGGTCCAACCCGCACCCGGGCTGGCAGGAACAGGACCCTCGGGAATGGTGGGCCGCCCTGGCCGGGGCGCTGGCCGAACTCACCGGGCTACTCGCCGACCACGACCTGGAACCGATCGCCCTGTCCATCACCCACCAGCGGGAGACGTTCGTCTGCCTGGACGGCCATGGGCAGCCGCTGCGGCCGGCGATCCTGTGGTTGGACACCAGGGCCGGCGAACAGATCAAGCGGCTGGGCAGCGCCGAGGTGCACCGGCTGTCCGGCAAGCCACCCTCGACCACCCCGAGCCTGTACAAGCTGGCCTGGATCGCCCAGCACGAACCGGAGGTGCTGGCCAACACCGCGGTGGTCCACGAGGTGCACGGCTACCTGGTCGAACTGCTCACCGGGCAACGGGTCACCAGCTGGGCGACCGCCGACCCGATGTCCCTGATGAACCTGGCCGACTTCACCTGGTCCGACAGCCTCATCGAGATGGCCGGGCTGCGCCGCGACCAACTGCCGGACCTGGTCGCCCCCGGTCAGGTGATCGGCACGGTCACCACCCGCGCGGCCGCCGCCACCGGCCTGCCCGCAGGGCTGCCGGTGGTCGCCGGCGCCGGCGACGGCCAGTGCGCCGGCCTCGGCGCGGCCGTGCACACCGGCGGCAACGCGTATATCAACCTCGGCACCGGCATCACCCTGGGCGCGCACACCGACGAGTACCTCACCGCGTCCGCGTTCCGCACCCTGGCCAGCCCGATCGCCGGCGCCTACACCGCCGAAGCGCTGCTGTCCTCGGGGGCGCTGTCCATCGCCTGGTTCCGGGACGCCCTGTCCGGGTTGCCGGTCGGCGCCGGCTCCCGCGAGAAACAACTGGAGGCGCTTGCCCGCCACGTTCCGGCCGGCGCCGGTGGGGTGCTCTACCTGCCGTACCTGACCAGTGCGGAGTCCCCCTGGTGGGATGCCGACGCCCGGGCCTGTTTCGTCGGGCTGTCGGACACCGACGGCACCGCGCAGATGTACCGGGCGGTGCTCGAGGGCTTGGCCCATGAGGAACGGCTGACCCTGGACCTGGTGGAAAAGGCGGTCGGCCAACCGATCCAGCGGGTCGTCGCGATGGGCGGCGCCTCCCGCTCCGTGCTGTTCACCCAGATTCTCGCCGACATCCTGGAACGCGACGTGGCGATCAGTACCGAGGTGGAAACCACCGCCCTGGGCGCCGCGGTGCTCGGTGCCGCCGCGGTCGGCTTCACCGGCACCCACGACGTCGCCGCGACCGCCGAGCAGATGAGCGGTGTCGACACCGTCATCAGCCCGCGTCCCGACGACCTCGACCGCTACCGGACCGCGCACGAGGCGTACCGGCAGCTGTATCCCGCGCTCAAGGGCATCTTCCCCACCCTGGCCGCTCTCCGCCGGCAGTCCGGGCCCGCGGCCCAGTAGCACGAACTCATCTCGACAACGACCCGCGGGCAGCCGGGACCGCCCGCGCCGCCAAGCGCTGACCCGACCCATTCACCCAGGTTCAGGAGACCCACCGACATGACCGATCTCGCGGCACCGGAGACGACCGCGTTCGACGACCTTCCGGCCGACCAGTTGACCGTGGACACGATCCGCACGCTGTGCATGGACGCGGTGCAGGCGGCGGACTCCGGCCATCCCGGGACGCCGATGGCGCTGGCGCCGGTGATGTACACGCTGTGGCAGCACCACCTGCGGTTCGACCCGGCGGCACCGATCTGGAGCAACCGGGACCGCTTCGTGCTGTCCGTGGGCCACGCCTCGACGCTGCTCTACTCGATGCTGCATCTGGCCGACGTGCGGTCGGTGAACCCGCAGTACGAGGTGCTCGGTGAGCCGGCCGTGTCCCTGTCGGACCTGCAACGGTTCCGGCAGTTGGACTCCAAGTGCCCCGGTCACCCGGAGTACCGGTGGACCGGCGGTGTCGAGTGCACCACCGGCCCGCTGGGCACCGGCGTGGCAAGTTCCGTCGGCATGGCGATGGCCGGACAGTGGCAGGCCGCCACGTTCAACCGTCCCGGGTACGAGCTGTTCGACTACGACGTCTACGCCCTGGCCGGGGACGGCTGCCTGATGGAGGGCGTGGCCGCCGAAGCCGCGTCGCTCGCCGGTCATCAGAAGCTGGCCAACCTGTGCTGGATCTACGACAACAACAAGATCACCATCGAGGGCGACACCTCGATCGCGTTCACCGAAGACGTGGCCGGCCGGTTCCGCGCCTACGGGTGGGCCGTGCAGCATGTCCCCGACGCCAACGACATCACCGCCCTCAACGCCGCTTTCGACGCATTCCGAGCCGAACGCGTCCGGCCCACCCTGATCGTCGTGGACAGCGTCATCGGCTACGGCGCCCCGACCAAGGCCGGCAGCCATTCCGCCCACGGTGAACCCCTCGGTCCGGACGAGGTGGCCGGCGCCAAGCGCAACTACGGATGGCCGCAGGACATGCAGTTCCTGGTGCCGGACCGGGTCCGCGAGCACGTCGGCGCCGGCGTCGGTGCCCGCGGTGAGCGGCTGCGGCGGCAGTGGGAGGAGCTGTTCGCCCGGTACGCCACCGACCACCCGGACCTGGCCCAGGGCCTGGATCTGATGCAGCGCCGCCTGCTGCCCGACGGCTGGGACAGCGACATCCCCACCTTCCCTGCGGATCCGAAGGGGGTGGCCGGCCGTGACGCCAGCGGCGCCGTCCTCAACAGCATCGCCGCCCGGGTGCCCTGGCTGCTCGGCGGATCCTCGGACCTGGCCCCGTCCAACAAGTCCCGACTCACCTTCGCCGGTGCCGGCGACTTCGAACCAGCCGACCGGGCCGGCCGGAACCTGCACTTCGGGGTTCGTGAGCACGCCGCCGGCGCGATCGCCAACGGGCTGGCCCTGTCCAAGATCCGCGCCTACCAAGCGGGGTTTCTGATCTTCTCGGACTTCCAACGCGGCGCGCTGCGCCTGTCCGCGCTGATGGAGCTGCCGGTCATCCACCTGTACACCCACGACTCGATCGGCGTCGGTGAGGACGGACCCACCCACCAGCCGGTCGAGCAGCTGGCCTCGCTGCGGGCGATCCCCGGGCTGATCGACCTACGACCGGCCGACGCCAACGAGGTGGCGCAGGCGTGGCGGCTGATCATGCCGCTGCGGCACGACCCGGTCGCGCTGGTCCTGTCCCGGCAGGCGCTGCCCACCCTCGACCGCAC
>DATDBV010000362.1:0-4252 GCA_036524715.1 Nakamurella sp.
GAACGGCACGGAGTCCAGCAGTTCGCCGATGATCGCCTCGACGGTCGCGTCGAACAGGCCCTCCTTGCTGCCGAAGTTGGCGTAGATCCGCTCCTTGTTGGCCTCCGCGGCGGCGGCTATCCGATCCACCCGCCCGCCGGCAAGGCCACGGTCGGCGAACTCCGCGGTCGCCGCGGCGAGGATCCGGGCCCTGGTGTCGGCCGCCGTCCGGCCGGCCCGGCGGACCGCCACCGCAGGCCCGCCCGCCATTCCAGGCCCGCTCGCCGCCACCGGACCGCCCAACACCGGGTGCCCGCTCGCCACTGCAGGTCCGCCCAACACCGGGTGCCCGCTCGACACTGCAGGTCCGCTCACCTCTGCAGGTCCGCTCACCACTGGTCCGCCCAACACCGGCTGCCCGCTCGCCTCTGCAGGTCCGCCCGCGACCGGGCGACCATCCTCGCCCACCTGGCGGCCGTCCTCGACGGCCGGGGGACCTCCGCCCGATCACCGGCCATCGTCGTCATGGTTGCCATCCTAACCAACCAACTGGTTTGTTGACTACTGAGCGCCGAGTCGCTATGTTGGAACCAACCAACTAGTTGGATTTGGAGATCTGATGACTTCACCAGTCGCTCTCGTCACCGGCGCCTCGTCCGGTATCGGCGAGGCCACCGCTCGGCGCCTGCACGGCCTGGGGTACCGGGTCTACGCGGCCGCCCGCCGGATCGATCGGATGGCCGACCTGGCCGCGCTCGGCATCGTCACCGTGTCGACCGACCTCACCGACGACACTGCGATGGTGTCTCTGGTCGACCGGATCGTCACCGAGACCGGCCGGATCGACGTGTTGGTCAACAACGCCGGCTACGGCTCCTACGGCTCGCTGGAGGAGATGCCTATGTCCGAGGCCCGCCGGCAGGTCGAGGTGAACGTGTTCGCCCTGGCCCGATTGACCCAGCTGGTGATCCCGCATATGCGGGACCGGCGCAGCGGCACGATCATCAACGTCTCCTCGATGGGCGGCACGTTCGGCGAGCCGTTGGGCGCCTGGTACCACGCCACCAAGTTTGCGGTCGAAGGCCTGAGCGATTCGATCCGGCTCGAGTTGGCACCGTTCGGCATCGACGTGGTCGTGATCCAGCCGGGCGCGATCCGCACCGAGTGGGGCGGCATCGCCGCTGCGGGCGTGCTCGATCGCTCCGGCGACGGGCCCTACGCCGCTCAGGCTCGGCGGACGGCGAAGGTGCTCGGATCCGGCGAGAGCTCCGGGTCGTCGCCGGACGTCGTCGCGAACGCGATCGCCCGGGCGGTCGGCGTGCGACGGCCGCGGGCTCGGTACGCCATCGGGGCCGGAGCCAAGCCGATGGTGCTGGCCGCGCGGCTGCTGCCCACCCGGGCGATGGACCTGATGGTGACCGGCTTCTTCGCGATCGCGGACCGGTTCACCCCGGGCCGGCCGGCCGCCCCGGCCCGCGAGCTCACTCCAGCGCCGTAGGGCGGCCCAGATACCGTCCGTACTCATCGACCGCGGCAGCGACCGCGCGGCGCTCCGAAGCCGACCATGGGCGGATCGGCTGCGCTTGGACGACCGCGTCCTTGGCTGTCAGCTGGTGACGCCAGTGTCCGGCCAGTACGCCGTCCACCAGCACAGCGTGCAGGTAGTTGTCCCAGTTCAGCACTGGTAGCGCGGCGCCGGCCGGCAGGATCACGCCGCGACTCTGGCTGTACGACATGATCATCTCGTCGTAGCCCTGCAGCAGGTCAACCCGCGGGCTCGGACCGCCCCTCGGGCATTCCGGACGGTCCGGACCGCCGCCCGGTGGGCTGTAGAACACCGTCCCGTCGATCTCCCGGCGCTCGTGCGTCGCGGCCTCCAGGCCTGCTCGGGCCCGGCTGACGGTCAGGCTGGCCCAACCGGCGAAGTCCTTGGCGGTCACCGGCGCCCGGGTGGCGGTGTACCGCCGCGCGAAGTCGGTCAGTGCGGCGTCCTCGTCGAACGGACCGTCCGCGGCCGGCACCCGTTCGTCGAACGCGGCGTACGTCTGTTGCTTGCCGGCCATCTCCCCGCTGATCAGCACCTCGTCGAACTCGGCGTGCATCATCAGGTGCCCGAGTCGCTGCCCGCTCGCCTCGACGCCGGCCGCGTTCAGGGCATCCGCCAGTTCGCGGCGGGTTCGGTGGCGACCGCCGGCCACCGCGCCCGCCAGAATCGCCTGGGAGCGGTCCAGCTCGGCCCGGTCCAGGCTGAGCTGCCGGTCGTAGAACACCAACTGACGCCGCAGGCGCGGCGTGGTCAGGCGGAGCAACGGCCGGACGTCCCGCGGCAACACCAGGTGCCAAGTGGTGCGCAGCACGTGCGTACGCAGGATGTCGCCACGGTCGAACGAGGCCAGCATGTCCGCGTGGGTCGGTCTGCGCTCTGTCGGAATCCGCTGGGCCAGCGCCCATAAGGCGTAGGCGAACTCCTGTCCCTGCATGGCCACCAGCGAGTCGAGGACCGTCGTCGCATCTGGCGCGGTCGGCGACCACAGGCCCTGCCGCCGCATCCGGGTCGGCACGACGCCCTCGGATTCGGACTCCATCGGCCTATCGTGTCAGGCGATGCGGACAGCATCGGTCCTGTATCACCCGCCACCGGCCGTCGAGATGACCGATCCAAGAGGTCAGTGGTCGTGTGGTCGCGACTGCGGAACTCCGGGTCGCTGGGAGCGCCCGAATGTTCCGCGCCAGCGGTCCGGGCGGACGAAAGATGCCGGTCGGCGTCGAGTTGCGGAGGTTCCGGTCGCCAGGAACGCCCGAATGTTCCGCGCCGATGACAGTGACATGCACCGCTGACATATGCCGCTGGAGCGTGGTCCGGCTCCGCCGACCTGCCGGCTAGCGTCAGTGCACTCGTCGGCCTTCGTCACGCCTTCGTCAGGGCACCGTTGAATCGATCGTCTAGAACCGAGGATGGTCCCCGCAGAGGGTGACCCGCTCCGTGCGGTCGCCGGAGTTCTCGACCGTGCCGAGCACCACCGACCAGACGTGGCGGGCGGTCAGCATGGCCATGGCCCGATCGACATCCTCCGGCGGGACGACGGCGGCCATGCCGATGCCCATGTTGAACGCCTTCTCCATCTCGTCCCTGGACACCCGGCCGTGCGAGGCGATGTAGCCGAACACGGGCAACGGGTTCCAGGCCCGCCGATCCAACGCGGCGGTCAGGCCGTCCGGGATGACCCGGGCCAGGTTGTTGGCCAACCCACCGCCGGTGATGTGCGCGTAGGCGTGCACGTCGGTCTCCCGCATCAGGGCCAGGCAGTCCAGGGCGTAGATCCGGCACGGCTCGAGAAGTTCCTCGCCGAGCGTCCGGCCGAACTCCTCGACGTGCCCGTCCAATCGCAGCCGCGCGATGTCCAGGAGGACGTGCCGCACCATCGAGTAACCGTTGGAATGCAGTCCGGACGAGCCCAGGCCCAGCACCACGTCACCGGCCCGGACCCGGTCCGGACCGAGCACCGCGTCGGCCTCCACCACTCCGACGCCGGTCGCGGCCAGGTCGTAGTCGTCGGGGTCCATCAGACCCGGATGCTCGGCGGTCTCGCCGCCGACCAGCGAGCACCCGGCGAGCACGCACCCGTCGGCGATGCCGGACACGATCGCCGCGATCCGCTGCGGGTCGAGCTTGCCGCAGGCGATGTAGTCCTGCAGGAACAACGGCTCGGCGCCGCTGGCGACCAGGTCGTCCACCACCATGGCGACCAGGTCGATGCCGATGGTGTGGTGCACGTCCATCGCCTGGGCGATCGCGCACTTGGTGCCGACGCCGTCCGTCGACGACGCCAGCAGGGGATCGCGGTACCGATGCAGCGGCAACCGGAACAACGAGGCGAAGCCACCGATGCCGCCGACGACCTCGGGCCGCCTGGTCCTGGAGGTGAAGGGCTTCATCAGGTCGACAGCCGCCTCGCCGGCGGCGATCGACACCCCCGACCCCTCGTAGGTGGCACCGGAGCCGATCGGGTGGCGGGTGTCGGTCATGGGTAGCTCGTCTCGCTCTCGACCCGGGCGTCCGCCGGGCCGGTAGGGGTCAGCCGCTCTGCTCGCAGCAGTTGAGGCGGGTCGTTCGGCCGGCCGACGCCGCGGACCGGTCCGCGCTCGTTCATGGCCGGCTCAGGGCATCCTCGGCGCCGTATCCGTGCGCGGCGACCGGGGCCCGGCCGTTCACGTGCGCCGGACCGGCCACCCCGCGGGCGATGCCCTCCAACACATGCTTGCCGACCTGATC
>DATDBV010000363.1:0-4678 GCA_036524715.1 Nakamurella sp.
GCTGGCGTCGGCCGTTGTCCCGACCGGGCCCGTCCTGCTGGCCGCTTGACCGATCTCGGCTGCCGGCCGGGCCGTCGCCCGGTCGGTCGGTCGCGAGTCGATGCGGAACAGGCGGTCGTGTGGGGCGACTCGTTGTTCCGCAGTCGCCCACCGGTGGGTCGGTTCCCGGTCGGTCGGGTGTTGCCGCGGAACATGCGGTCGTGTGCGACTCGTTGTTCCGCAGTCGCCCACCGGTGGGTCGGTTCCCGGTCGGTCGGGCGTTGCTGCGGAACATCCGGTCGCCCGGCTCACGGCGCGCCACTCGCCGGGCGGCGGGTGTCAGGCCGGCCGGGCCAGGGCCGGCTGCCGGCTGCTGACGATCATGTCGGCCAACCCGTAGGCGACGGCCTGTTCGGCGGTGAACACCTTGTCCCGGTCGGTGTCCCGGCGCAGGGTGGCCACATCCTGGCCGGTGTGCCGGGCCAGCACCAGTTCCATCTCCTCGCGCACCCGCAGCAGCTCCCGCGCCTGTAACGCGAGGTCGGAGATCTGCCCTTCGCCCCCGGTTGACGGCTGAAGCAGGAGCACCCTGGTGTGCGGCAGCAGCGCCCGCCGTCCGGGTGCTCCTGCGGCCAGCAGGATGGCCGCGGCGGAGGCGGCCTGTCCGATGCAGGTGGTGGCGACCGGCACCCTGACGAACTGCATCGTGTCGTAGATCGCGGTCATCGCCGACATCGAGCCGCCGGGAGAGTTGATGTACAGGCCGATCTCGGCATCTGGGTTGTCCGACTCCAGGTGGAGCAGCTGCGCTACGACGACATTCGCGACGTCGTCGTCGATCTCGGTGCCCAGGTAGATGATCCGGTCGGACAGCAGCCGGCTGTAGACGTCGACGACCCGCTCGCCGTTGGGAGTCTTCTCGATCACGGTGGGGACGGTGTAGTGGCCCATGATCGTCACGCCAATCCGATGCGGCGTCGGTCGCCCGCCGGCCGAATGTCGGTGGCCGACTCCAGGATCGCGTCCACGAGACCGTAGTCGACGGCCTGCTCGGCGGTGAACCACCGATCGCGGTCGGCGTCCCGCTCGATGGTGGCCACGTCCTGACCGGTGTGCTCGGCGGTCAGCCGGGTCATCACCTTCTTGACGTGTTCCAGGTTCTCGGCCTGGATCTGCACGTCGACGGCGGTGCCGCGGATGCCGGCGGATCCCTGGTGCATCAGAATCCGACTGTGCGGTAAGGCATATCGCTTGCCGGGCGTGCCCGCCGAGAGCAAGAACTGGCCCATGCTGGCGGCCAGTCCCATGGCCAGCGTGCTGACGTCGTTGGGGATCAGCCGCATCGTGTCGAAGATGGCCAGCCCGGCGGAGACGGATCCGCCGGGTGAGTTGATGTACAGGCTGATGTCGGCCCGCTGGTCCTCGGCCGACAGCAGGAGCAGCTGGGCGCAGATCCGGTTGGCGATTGGGTCGTCGACCTGCTGGCCGAGCACCACGATGCGCTGGTGCAGCAGGCGGCTCGCCAGCTGGTCATCGAATGATCCCGACAGGCCGGATGTTCCGGGTGCGGTCAGGGTTGGCATGGTTTCCTCCAGCGTCGACGGCGGGTGATGCCTCGACGATGCCCGGTGGGGGTGGCGCGTGGGGTCGAATCAACCGCCGGCGGATCCGCTGTGGGCGGAACGCGCAGGCGGGCGAGATCCACCGCAGCAGCCTTCTTGCGCTGCTGGTGCGGATCTCGGCGGGAAGCGGTTTCACGAGGTGGCCGGTGGAGGTGGCGGATCGCCGTCGTCCACCCGTGGGCAGCAGAAGCCGTCCAGTGGAAGTTGATCCGGTCCCACTGTCCCGGTTGGTGTGGATCCGGCTATGGCGTGTCCTCCGGGTATCAATGGTGTCGACGGAAGTCAGACCACTGGTCAGGTCTTGCAACCCCGTCGACAAGTCGCATACCGCGGCCGGGGCGGCGTCGATCCGTGGACCGGGCGCGTCGTATTGGTTCGTCGAGCCGGACGGGTCCAGAACCACCATGACCGGAGCTGACGCCGTCTGCACCGGCGGCCCAGCCGACCAGGACGGCGCGGACGAGCGGCAGACCGGCTGCCCAGTCGGGCGGCGACCCGCGGCGCGGCCCCAGGACGTCAAAAACTATCAAAGATTATGACTCCGGTGCAGAAGATGCCTGCGCGTGTTAAAAGTATGCACAAGTCACGAGGGTCTGGACGCAGCTGGCGCTTTCATCTCACGGTCGGGTTCTACGACCGTGCGCCGGGTCGCACGCTACGTGTTGGCCCGTCGGCCCCTGAAGTCAGCAGACGGCGGCGGCCAACCGGATGGGCATCCGGTACCGGCTGGTACCGGACTGGTTCGGACCGATCCGGGACACCACCGAGTTCCCGGGACCGGCGGTGCAGGCCGCGGGTCGCCGACGAACAGGTTGGCGACGAAACCCGCGACCCCGCAGTTGGCCGCAGACTGTGCCGCCCGCCGGAACAGGGCCTTGGCCGACGCCCGGTGGTGGACCGCGTCGACCACCTCGCAGAGGCTCGATCCGCAAGGACCGGTCGGCGGCGATGGCGTGTCGTCGACGTCGGTCACCCGCCCTCGACGGAGACAGTCCCGCCCGGGTCGACAACGGCCGCGACCGGCGCCCCCCGCACGACCGCGGCCGCCGCGATGATCCGATCGCGAAGGCGTCCCGCCAGATCGGTGGCTGCGCCGGCCCCCGATGCCGACGCAGCCCGTTCCGGATCACCTGCGGCATGGGCGGCATCGACCGCCCGTTGCACGACGGGCAGGAGCACCAGTCCGACCCGGCGCGCAAGCGCCTCGGCGTCCCGCAGCACGGCGTCGGCGAGTCCGAGAGCGGCCATCGCGCAGGCGGCGCCCAGGAACGTTTCGGCGCTCTGCCGGTCGGCGACCGGCGGCCCCGGCGCGAGCGCGGACGTGAAGGCGGCCAGTGCCGCGGCCGGCCGCCAACAGTCGATCAGGACCCAGCCGCGGACCAGCAACTGCACCGATCGATCCCGGGGGTTGCACGGTCGACAGTTCGTCCAGGACGTCCTGTGCCGTGCCCGGCTCGTCCAGGTGCAGCAGGGCCCAGGCCAGGTTGGTCGCGACGGTCGATCGGGTCGCGACGTCCAGGGCCGGGCCCAGGGCGCGGGCGGCGGCCGCCGCGGCCGCCGCCCGTTCCGGTTCCCCGGCCAACGCGCAGGCGATGGCCAGGACGCTGAACGCCCGGGCCCGGTCGCCCGGTCCGCGTCCATCGGTCAGGGTGAGCGCGGGCTCCGCGTCGACCATCGCATCGGCGCCGCGCCCGGACGAGCACAGCTCGACGGCACGGACCAGGTGGCCGAGCAGGGCGGGCCCGGTCAGCCCGTTGGCGAGCAGCGTCGGGAGGGCGACATCGACCGCGGACAGCGTGATGTCGGGGTGGTGATGCAGGGCCATGGCGGCCCGCTGCACCTGGATCCGGGCCGACGATGCCGGGTCCAGCAGCCCGCTTTCGAGGACGGCGGTGGTCCAGCGCAGGCCGACGCCGGACGCCCCGGTCGACTGCCAGTACCGGGCCAGGGTGCTGGTGAGCCCGGGCAGGCTCGAGCCATCCCGGTCGTCCAGCGCGCTGCGCAGCGCGGCGAGATAGTCGTCGAGATGGTCGTGGACGTCGCGGACCAGGTCATCCGAACCCACCGGGCTGACGTCGCGGGGGCCGTCGGCCTCGCGCCACCGTTCGGCGAACCACCGCCGATGCCGCGCCCGCGTCCGGTCACGCTCGGCGCCGACGAGTTCCTCGCCGACCAGCGTGCGCACCGCGGGCAGCAGGCGCCAGCTGATTCGGTCGCCGTCCGGGCGGTGGACCTGCACGAGGGCAGCCCTGGCCGGTTCCCGCAGGAGGTCGTCCGCCGCGGATTGGTCGGCCGGTGGCGGGTTTCCGGGCGGTGTGCCGACGACGGCGTAGGCCGCCACCCGGTCGAAGTCCCCCTCGAACACGCTGAGCCGGCGCAGGGTCTGCGATCCGGTAGGTGACAGCCGCCCGGTGCTCGATCGAATCGCGTCCCGAAGGGTGCGGTGTCGGGGATTGCCGACAGGTGTGGCGGCCGCGACGTCCAGGGGAGCCTCGGCCATCGCGGCGATGTCGGACAGGGTGCGGGTCGGCGACTGACCGGCCAGCAACTCCAGGGCCAGCGGCAGCCCGCCCGACGACCGGGCGATCGACCCCAGCCGACCCGCCGTGGTCGTATCGCTGCCGACCGGGACACCCAGGTCCGTCAGCCGGAGGGTGAGCAACCGGACGGCGGGCGCAGCCCGGATCATTGCCGGTTCCGCTCCGGCCGGCGGAACCCCGAGCGGCGGCACCGAGACCAGCACCTCGCCCGCCACGGCCAGTGGGGTGCGGGAGGCCACGACCGCCCGCAACCGTGGGCACGATCCGAGCAGGGCCAGCAGCAGCTCGGACAGCGGTTCGGCGACCCGCTCCGCCTCGTCCACAAGCAACAGGCAGGTGTCCCCCGACATGCTGGCCACCAGCGCGTCCGCCGGTGACCGGCGCGGTTCGGCGGCGCCGAGGGCCACCGCGAGCGCGGCGGCCAGACCGGTTCGCCCGACCCGGTCCGGGACGTCGGCGCCGTCGAGTCGGACGTAGACGATGCGGTCCGGCCGGTCGTCGGCGCCGATCTCCTGCAACAGCCGACTCTTGCCCACG
>DATDBV010000364.1:0-11246 GCA_036524715.1 Nakamurella sp.
GCTCCCGGCTTCGCCCCGCTGGCCGGTGGGATGGCGGCCGCGCTGCCGCACGTCGACGCGTTCATCGAGGGGCACTCGGCCAGAGCCGTTCAGGGACTGCTCGACGCGATCGCCGACGCCGCGCCCCGCCCTTGAAGCACCGGCGGCTCCACGGTCCGCTGATCAAATCCGGGTCTGCGCGCCTGACACCCCCAGTGCGGCGCGGGTTTGATCAGCGAAGCAGCCAACCCGGCGCAACCCCGGCACGCTCCGCTGATCAAGTCCGGGTTTCCGCGCCCGACACCCCCGGTGCGACGCGGGTTTGATCAGCGAAGCAGGCAACCTCCGGCGCAACCCCGGCACGCTCCGCTGATCAAATCCGGGTTTGCGCGCCCGACACCCCCGGTGCGGCGCGGGATTGATCAGCGAACCGGGTCTCAGCCCCATCGGGCACCTCCCGGCGCAGCACCACCGCCAACCCGGTCAGCCACGCCGACGTGAGCACCACCGCCAGGGCCGACCGGACGCTGCCCGCCCCGCCCGGCAGGAAGATCAGCAGCAGCGCGGCGAGCGCCGTGAGCAGGCTGTAGGCGGCCCACCCGGCCCGGCCGCGCCGAGCGAACCAACTGGCGAAACCCACGCACAGCCCGGCCAGGCAGGCGAACGCGAACGGTGGCGCGACCGCATGGATCGCGCCGTGCCAGCTCGTCGGGGTGACATCGGCCGGCGCACCCGCTGGGAACCCGGCGCCCGGATCGACCAGGAACACCCCGGTGACGATCAGCCCGGCGCCGTACCCCCAGATCAGCGGCGGCGCCACGCCCCGCCCGAGCAGCCGGCGCACGCCCACCCCGAAGCCGATGGACAGGGCGCCGGCGACCACGAAGTTCGCGACCTGGATCCAGCCCCGATCACCGAGGCTGAGCAGGCTGAGCCCGTGCCGCCTGATGTCGAATCCCGCGCGGGTGGTTGCGTTGATCGTGGTCACCGCCACGAACAGCGGTCCGGCGACGGCGCCGCAGGTCAGCAGCCGCCGGGTGCGAGTTGCTGACGACGGCATGGCCGCCAGTGTGTCATCCGGCCGGGGCCGGGACCACCGGATCCTCGATCACGTCCGAGCGCAGCTCGTCCACCCGGACCAGGGCCACGCCGAGCACGATCAGCGCGCCACCGATCAGCTGCACGGCTGTCGGCAGCTGACCGAGCAGCAGCCAGGCGAAAAGGACCGCGAACAGCACCTCGGTGAGCCCGACGAACGAGGACAGCTTGGAACCCAGGGCTCGCGCGGCCATGATCCCGACCACGTAGGCGAACACCGCGGCCAGCAGCGACAGGCCCGCGACCGGCACCCACCACGGCACGTCCTGGCCGGCGAACACCACGTCGTCGGTGTTCGCGGCCAGCGGCAGCAGGCCGACCGCGCCGAGCCCGAGCAGCGCGACCGCACCGACCGCCATTCCGCCCCCGGCCATCACCAGCGGCGGCAGCTCGGGATCGCTCTTGGCCGACATCACGAAGAACACCGCAAGCCCGACGGCCGCGACGAGTCCCCACAACACGCCGACCAGGTCGACCGTGGCGTCGCCCGCCAGGTCGAGCACCAGCGCCAGCCCGAAAACGGACACCACGGTGCCGCCGACGGTCAGCTTCCGCGGACGCTGCCGATGCCGGGCCCACAGCCAGCCGACCACCAGCACGATGCCCATGTACTCCAACAGCAGCGCGACCCCGACGGACAGGTGTTGCACGGCATTGAAGTAGGCGACCTGGCAGCCGGCGATCGCGATGAGCCCGAACGCGGTGATCATCGGCAGGTTCCGCCGGAACACCTGCCAGCGGCCGCGCAGGGCGATGACCGACGGCACCAGCAGCACCAGGGCGGCGATGGTCACGCGCGCGGTGACGGCCGCGGCCGGCGACCAGCCGGCGTCGATGAGCGAGCGGGCGAAGGCCCCGGAGGTGCCGAACGCCGCCGCGGTCAGCAGCGCCAGCAGCAGACCGAACCGGGCTCGGCGCGGCCGGATCGTGGTGTTGATGTGATCGCGGGTCATCGGGACACCTCCCTGTCATGAGTCAAATAGCACTACGCTAGTGACTCTAGGGCCTGCGAGTGTCAGGAGTCAACATGGTCTTTGCCCATGACACAGAAGTCTCGCTGGCCGCCGTCGCGGGGCTGGTCAACACCGCCCCCAATCCCGGAACCGGCGACGAGGAGGCGCTGGCCGGCATCGAGGATCTCGCCCGGTTCGTGGTCACATGGGGGTTGACCGGCCGACACCGCCGCGACCAGGCCGAGCTGCAGGCCGTCCGCGAGCTGCGGCCTCGGCTGCGCCGCATCTGGGAGGTCGACGAGGACGAGGTGGTCCGCATCGTCAACGGCCTGCTGCGGGAGTTCCAGGCGCTCCCCCAACTGGTCAAGCACGACGAGTGGGCGTATCACCTGCACGCCACACCCCCGGAGGCCCCGCTGGCCGCCCGGTTGGCGGTCGAGGCCGCGATGGCGATGGTCGACGTGGTCCGCAGCGGCGAACTCGATCGGCTGCGCATCTGCCGGGCGCCGGACTGTCATGACGTCGTGGTGGACCTGTCCAAGAACCGGTCGAAACGGTTCTGCGACTCCGGGTGCGGCAACCGGATGGCGGTGGCCGCCTACCGGGCGCGGCGAGTGCAGAGCGTCACCGCCGGAGCGAGCGCGGATCCCGGACGGCCCGCAAGGCGCCCTTGAGCACTACTCACCCTCGCGCCCGGCGGCAAAGCGAACAGAATTGTATGCTCCGGACAGTTGCTCCGGGGAGTAGCGACCGGCTTCACCGTGCGTGCCCCGCATCCCCGGTGGGGAGGGCCAGGTGTCCGACGCCGATTCGCCGCCCCCGCTGCAGGTGCGCCACCTGACTGTCAGGTTCCGCGGCGGGTCCGAAACGGTCACCGCCGTCGACGACGTTTCGTTCTCGGTCGATCGGGGCCGGACCCTGGGCATCGTCGGCGAATCCGGCGCCGGCAAGACCGCCCTGGCCCTGGCGATCCTCGGCCTGCACGATCCGGCGCACACGGTTGTGACCGGCGAGGTCCGGATCGAGGACCGGAACATCGTCGGGTTGCCGGAGAAGTCGATCCGGCGCCTGCGGGGCCGGCAGATGTCCCTGGTGGTGCAGAATCCGCTGGCCGCGCTGCACCCGGCGTACACGGCGGGCCGGCAGATCGGTGAGGCCTACCGCGCGCACCATCAGGGCTGCCGCCGGTCGGACGCCCGGCAGCGGGCCGTCGAGATGATGGCCCGGGTCGGCATTCCGGATCCCGATCGCCGGATCGACGACTATCCGCATCAATTCTCGGGTGGCATGCGGCAGCGGATCATGATCGCCATCGCCCTGGTGAACGCGCCGGCGCTGCTGGTGGCCGACGAGCCGACCACCGCGCTGGACGTGACGTTGCAGGCGCAGATTCTCGACCTGCTCAGGGATTTGCAGCGGCAGCACGGCACCACCCTGGTGCTGATCACCCACGACGTCGCGGTGGTGGGCCGGATCGCCGACCGGGTGATGGTGATGTACGCCGGCCGGGTCGCCGAGTTGGGGTCCGTCGGACAGGTGATGGTCGACGGACGGCACCCCTACACGCGTGGGCTGCTGGCCGCGGTGCCGTCCCTGACCGGTCCGGTCGACGCCGACCTGCCGTCGATCCCGGGCGCCCCACCGGATCTCGCCGACCCACCATCCGGGTGCGCGTTCCACCCGCGCTGCCCGGTGACCGCTCTGGTCGGCGACCGGTGCCGCACCGAGGTCCCCCGCCTGCTCCCGGTCGGCCGGGACCACCTGGTCGCCTGTCATCTGGCGGCGGCGGACCGTCCATGACCGAGCCCCTGCTGTCGGTGCACGACCTGGTCAAGCTGTTCCCGGTCAAGGGCGGGACCGTCCGCGCGGTCGACGGGGTGAGCTTCCAGGTGGCCGCCGGCGATTCGGTCGGCATCGTCGGTGAATCCGGCTGCGGCAAGACCACCATCGCGCGGATGCTGGTGCGCCTGACGGATGCGTCGGCGGGGCGCATCGTGTTCGACGGACGCGACATCACCCAGCTGGGCCGGCGCGGGTGGCGATCGGCCCGGCCCAGGATCCAGATCGTCTTCCAGGACCCGTCCGGCAGCCTGAACCCCCGGCAGACGGTCGGCCGGATCGTGGCGATGCCGATGCGCGTCAACGGGATCCGTCCGCCCGGTGGCCGGCAGGCCCGGGTCCGGGAACTGCTGGCGATGGTCGGGCTGAACCCGGACCACGACGAGCGGTACCCGCACGAGTTCTCCGGTGGTCAGCGTCAACGGATCGGCATCGCCCGGGCGCTGGCCGGCGATCCGCGACTCATCGTCGCGGACGAACCGGTCTCCTCACTCGATGTGTCGGTTCAGGCGCAGATCATCAACCTGCTCCGGTCCCTCCAGCGTGACCTGGGCGTGTCGTTCGTGCTGATCAGCCACGACCTGGCGGTCGTGCGACAACTGTGTCACCGGGTGGCGGTCATGCACCGGGGCGTCTTCGTCGAGGCCGGTGACCGTGCCCAGATCTTCGGTGATCCGCACCATCCGTACACCCGCCGACTGCTGGCGGCGGTGCCTGGCGGAGTTCAGCCAGGCGCGGCGACCCACGAGCAGGAGTCGTGAAACCCGGCGAGCGCCATCGGGCCCGGCCCGGCACCAGGCCCTCGCGGTCCCCGGGCCGGTTGGCCTGGCGGCGGATCCGCGCGGATCGCACCGCGCTGATCACCGGCGGCATCGCGGTCGCCCTGATCGCGGTCGCCGTGGCCGCTCCGTTGGTCGAAATGCTCTACGGCATTGGTCCTTCGGACCAGTTCCAGGCCGAACTCGACGCCTCCGGCATGCCCATCGGGCCGGCCGGCGGGATCTCCGCCCAGCACTGGTTCGGACTCGAACCAGGGCTGGGTCGGGACATCTTCATCCGGCTCGTCTACGGCCTGCGCACCTCGCTGATCATCGCGTTCACGGCCGCCACGGTGACCACGGCGGTGGGCGTGCTCATCGGGCTGCTCACCGGCTTCCTCGGCCGCTGGACGGACGGCGCGATCGGTGCGGTGATCGACTTCGCTCTCGCCATGCCCTTTCTCATCGTGGCACTGACGGTGGTGCCCACCCTGACGCAACGCTTCTACGGTCCGCGGGACGCGGTTCCGGCGTCGTTCCAGGTGTTCAGCCTCGTCCTGGTGTTCGCGGTGTTCGGCTGGGCCGGGTCGGCGCGCCTGGTCCGGGGCCAGGTGCTCTCGATCCGCAGCCGGGAATTCGTCGACGCCGCGCGGGTCAGCGGGGCCGGCCTCGGGCACATCCTCGGTCGCGAGATCGCGCCGAACCTGATCGCGCCGATCCTTGTCTCGTTCTGCCTGGCGCTGCCGGCCTTCATCGCCGCCGAGGCCGGGCTGTCCTTCCTCGGCATCGGCATCCTGGAACCCACGCCGGATTTCGGCCGGATGATCGACCGGAGCCTGGGATATCTGCAGACCGATCCGGCGTATGTGCTGTTCCCCGGCCTGCTGCTGTTCGTGATGGTGTTGGCGTTCAACATGTTCGGCGACGCGCTTCGGGACGCACTCGATCCGCGAACGGAAGCCGGTCCACGGTGATCAGGTTCCTGCTCGCCCGGTCGGCCCGCGCCGCGTTGACCCTGGTCGCGGTCAGCATGGTCACCTACGCCATGTTCTTCCTGCTGCCGCAGGATCCGGTCAGCGCGATGTGTCCGAAGAACTGCAACGCCGAGCGGCTGGACCGGGTCCGGCACGACCTGGACCTCGACGGACCGACCGTCGACGGCTACCTGGGGTACATGAAGGGCATCTTCGTCGGACGCGAGCTGGACAGCGCCCAGGGCGGCTATTGCGACGCCCCCTGCCTCGGCTATTCCTACGTCAACAACGAGCCGGTGAGCCGGACCATCGGTCGGGCGCTACCGGTGACGGTCAGCATCGTGATCCCGGCGGCCGTGCTCTGGCTGACGTTCGGGCTCGGGCTCGGCCTGACCTCGGCCTGGCGTCCCGGCTCCGCGCTGGACCGCGCCGCGGTGACGGTGAGCCTGGCCGGGGCATCGCTGCCGCTGTACTTCGTCGGCGGTCTGCTGCTGCTGATCTTCACCTACCGGCTGGGCATCGTCCCGGTGCCGCACTACACCCCGCTCTGGCAGAACCCGGTCGACTGGGCGAGCGGGCTGGTGCTCGCCTGGCTGGCGCTGGCCTTCCTGTTCGCGGCGATCTACGCACGATTGTCCAGGTCCCAGATGCTGGAGACGATGTCGGAGGACTTCATCCGCACCGCACGGGCCAAGGGACTGCCTCCCCGGCAGGTCTACGGCCGGCACGCCCTGCGCGCGGCGATCACGCCGCTCATCACGGTCCTCGGCCTGGACATCGGCGCGGCACTCGGCGGGACGGTGATCACCGAGGTGACCTTCGGTCTGCGCGGGATGGGCCGCACCGCGGTCGACGCGGTGCACACGTCGGACCTGCCGACGATCATGGCCACGGTGCTGATCGCGGCCGCGTTCATCGTCATCGCGAACGTGGTGGTGGACGCCACCTATCACCTGATCGATCCCCGCGCTCGCGCACAGTAACCGGCCATGTAGATCATCCGGCCCTATCGGGATGAAATCCGCATTTGGTATGAATCAGACAGGCTGAACTCAGGGGGGAACCATGCGGCGCTCGACTCTGGTTGCACTCATCGCCGCCGCAGCGCTCATCCTGCCGGTCAACGCCTGCAGCCAGTCCGGGTCGACGTCCGGGACGGCGACCGCATCACCCGGTACGACGACCATGCCCGCCGAGCAGGCGACCGACGTCATCGCGACAGATCCGGCGGCCTCCCAGGGTCCGGCCGCCGCCGTTCCGGGGGCACAGCCGGGCGGGACGGTCACCATCCTGCGCCAGAACAAGATCAGCCACCTGGACCCGCAGCGGGTCTACTCGTTCGCCGGCCTGATGAACGCCGGGCTCATCTCCAGGACGCTGACCGGATGGGTGGACCAGGGCAACGGAAAGCTGACCCTGGTGGGTGATCTGGCCACTGCCACCGGCGACAACGTCAACGGCGACTGCACGGTGTGGGAGTTCACCGTCAAGGACGGGCTGAAGTTCGAGGACGGCACCCCGATCACCAGCAACGAGATCGCTTACGGCATCGCCCGCTCGTTCGATCCCGACCTGACCGGCGGGCCGACCTACGTGCAGGAGTGGCTGGCAGGCCCGGACTACGACACCGCATGGGACTTCAAGGCGAACAGGACCTCGCTCCCGCCGGGCCTGACCACGCCGGACGCGAAGACCATCCGCTTCACCTTCGACCAGCCGCGCTGCGACCTGCCGTTCGCGCTGTCCCTGCCGGCGTCCTCGCCGGTGCCGCCGGACAAGGACACCGGGGTCGACTACGACAACCGGCCGGTGTCCTCGGGGCCGTACATGATCACCGACCACACGCCGGGGGTGCAACTGGTGCTGGACCGGAACCCGAACTGGGATCCGGCGACCGACCCGATCCGCCACCAGTACCCGGACCGCTTCGTGTGGTCGTTCGGGTCCGATTCCGACGCCGCCACCAACCGGATCATCGCCGACAGCGGCGACGATCAGACCGCCCTTGCCTGGGACGGCGTGTCGGCCGCCATGGTGGCCACCACGGTGAACGACCCGGCACTGCGGGCCCGGTCCGTGCAGTCCGCCACGCCGAGCGGCAACCGGCTGACCATCAACACCGAACGGGTGACCGACCTGAAGGTCCGCCAGGCGTTGAACTACGCCATCAACCGGCAGGGCTTTGTCCAGGCGATCGGCGGCCCGACCGTGGCCAGTCCGATGACCACGATCATGCCGCCCGGCACGATCGGCTACCAGGAGTACGACGCCTACCCCGCGGGCGCGACCGGCGACCCGGCCAAGGCCAGGGAGGTGCTGGCCGGGGCGACGCCGAGCCTGGTGCTGGCCGCCGGCGACGATTCGTACGGCCAGGAGACAGCCGCGCAGCTCAAGGGGAACCTGGAGCAGGCCGGCTTCACCATCACGGTCAAGACCATTCCCGCCGACGACAAGTTGGACCAGACCAAGAAGCGCGACAACCCCTGGGACATCTGGCTCGACTCGTGGGCCGCGGACTGGCCCAGCGGCGCGGCGATCCTGCCGGTGCTGTTCGACGGCCGCACCATCAAGGACGAGGGCAACTCCAATACCTCGCTGCTCAACGACGACTCGCTGAACGCCGAGTTCGACCGGATCCAAGCGATGCCTTCGGAGCAACAGGCGAGTCAGTGGGGGCCGATCGACCAGCAGATCATGACCGACTTCGCGCCGGCGGTCCCGCTGTACGTGGACGAGGCCTACTTCCTGCACGGCTCCAAGGTCGGCGGGCTGTTCGTCTCCAGCGTGTTCGGCTCACCGGCCTTCGTCAACGCCTACGTGAGTTCCTGACCGGCGGTCGGCGCCGACGCCAACCCGAGAGCGACCCTGACCCCCGTTAGGAGCCTGCGCATCAGCAGCCAAGGGGACCCAGCCGTTGACCGATGGGCCGGTGGATGGGAGCGCGGGGATCGCTTGTCCGGCGGCGTGTTCGGTGTCTCGAGGCGCTCGGCTTCGACCTGACCGAAGGTGTTCGCCGTCACCGCGGCCGGATGGTAAGGCACCTGGACTGGCCACCCCCACGGCTCCCCCGCGGCGGATCGGTCTTTCTGGTGTCTGCCGGTGCCGAATGGATCCGCGTTGTACCAGCGAGGGTCGTTCACCCCGACCGGGGATTCACCGCGGGTGTGGGGACCCCTGGCGCGTTTCGACCGCCGGTGTGCACCGACTGCGCGTGAGTTCGCCGTCGGTGGCCGGGCGTCGACCACCGGGTGACGGCGTATCGGGTGACGATCTGTCGCCGTCCCCGCCCGGGTCGGGCTTCGACCGGAGACTTTCGGGGGTGGCGACTGGCTGCATCGTGACTGCTGGGTACGTACCGTTTCGCGATCCGGTTCTCACCCATACAGACCGGGCGGTGCCGGGAACTCATCGGTGACAGGGGGTCAGCTCGGCAGCCCGTCACCATCGCAGCTCCAGCGGAGAACCAGCGCTCGATGCACTGACCGTCGGCGTGCTGAGCACTCGCGCCGCGATCCGGCCTACCTGGTCCCTGCCCGGCCCAGCCGAGCGATGCGGTGGCAGGTCGAGTCGACGTTCAGCGCATCTGTTGGTGCGAACTCAATGGGCGGCTTCGAAGGCCTCGCGGACGTTGGCCGGTATACGACCTCTCTCGGACACCGGTAGACCGTTCTCGCGGGCCCAGTGCCGAATGGCCTGGGTCTGCTCCTTGGACACAGCCCCGCTGATGACCTGCTTGCGCACCACCCGCTTGGATTGGCGCAGCTCATGCCCGGCTCGGACGAATCGTTCCAAATTGTCCCGCATCCTGGCCGAGTTCTCGGGGGCGAGATCAATCTCGTACTCGTCCTTGTCGATGCTGAATCGGACAGTCTCGACACCGCCCTCGGTGCCGTCGAGATCGTCAACAAGGTAGGTGCGGGTCACTGTGGCCATAGAACCAAAGTAGCCTCCATATCCACTCAGTTCGGCTCAGCCGCAAGGCGAGTCTTCCCTCGGCCCGAGAGTTGCTCCCTGCAAACCGCCGGTCGAGAACCGGGTGCCCTGGATGTCGGCTGGTCGTCAACCGGACGACGTCCAGGTACCGCCATCGCTGTAGCTGGCATCGCTCTCACCTCGGTCGGGTGAAGCCACGACCGGATCGCTGGGGCAACCTTGGACCGGATCAAGCGGGCCTTACGGAACATCGGATCGGCCGCCCGTGCCTTCGGATCGTCACCTCGGATGCGGGTCGACGGGACGGGTCCCTGCTTGATCCGGCACATCTGCAGGCACCCGATTCCCAGATCGGTCAAGGAGCACGATGACCAACGCGACACCCGGCTTCAACAATCAGATCCCAGCGGCGATCATGACTCCCAACGCAGTCGAGACCCGGATCGGACGACTGGAGTTCTTCGACGGCTTTCCCACCGAGTCGACCACCCGAACCGTCTTCGACCACCTCGACTTCCTTCGGGGGGTGCAGGTCTTTCTCGACTTCATCCCGGCGGCCTCCCTCGAGGCGGTCCGCCGAGGCCTGGCCTCGGTGGGCGTGACCACCTCGCACCAACTCCTGATCTTCGACGACCTGATGGACTCCAACCCGTTGTTCCTGACCGGCAACACCGACACCGTCTACGTCGTCGGATTCCTGGACCTGGCCACGGACGGCCCCACCGTCGTGGAGATCCCGCCGGGATGCGGACCGGGCACGGTTGACGACGCGTTCTTCCGTTTCGTCATCGACATGGGTCTGCCCGGCCCGGACCGGGGCCAAGGCGGCAAGTACTTGATCGTTCCCGACGACTACACCGGGGATCTTCCGGACGGCTATTTCGTCGGCCGCTCGCCCAGCCGGATCAACCTGCTGATCCTGCGGGGTCTGCTGGTCGATGGCCGGCCGGACGTACCGACCCGGACCTTCAAGGAGGGTCTGCGGGTCTACCCGTTGTCGGCGGCGGCCGACCGGCCCGCGATGGAGTTCATCAGCGGATCGGGCCGCGCGTTCAACACCATCCACGCCAACGACGCCGAGTTCTTCGAGGAGGTCGCCGCGGTCGTCGAACGTGAACCGGTCGAGTTCATCGACCCGGAACTGCGCGGCCTGGCCGCGGCCATCGGCATCCGCAAGGGCCGGCAGTTTGCCGCCGACCAGCGGATGAAGGCGATCCTGGACGATGCCGCCGCCGTCGGCAACGCGACCGCGCGGGCGCTGGCGTTCCGGACCCGCGACCCCGACGCGTATCTGTACCAAGGGCGACTGTGGAAGGCCGGGTTCATCGGCGGTGACTACCGTTGGCTCATCGACAACGGTGTCGGCGGGCGCAATATCGATGCTCGCAGCACGTTCTTTTACCAGGCCACCGTGAACACACCCGCGATGGCTCTGCGGATGCCCGGCCGCGGGTCACAGTACGGGCTGCTCAACCAGGACCGCACGGGCGCGTTCCTCGACGGCGGCAAGCACTACCGGCTCCGGATCCCCGGTGATGTGCCCGCGAAGGACTTCTGGTCGGTGGTCGTCTACGACCCGCAAACCCGGTCCGAATTGCAGACCGCGCAGCCTTACCCCAGCAAGAACAGCCGCCGCGACCCGCTCCCGGAGAACCCGGACGGATCCGTCGATCTGTACTTCGGCCCCACCAGCCCGGACGGACACGAGCAGA
>DATDBV010000365.1:0-3213 GCA_036524715.1 Nakamurella sp.
GCTGCTCCGCCTGGTCCACGCCGACGCACAGCACCTGCGCCGTCGAGTACGTCAGCGATGCCGGGTCCCGGCCGGCGGCCTCGCAGGCCAGGCGCACGCGCTCGTTCTGCGCGGTGACGACGTCCAGATCGGCGAAGCCGACATTGAACTCGTCGGCGAACCGGGCGGCCAGCGCCGGGGTCCGCTTGGGGCCCTTGCCGCCGACGATGATCGGCAGGTGCGGCCGGCCCTGCGCGTCCCGCTGGCGGGGCTTGGGCAGGCCGGGGGAGTCGGAGATCGTGTAATGGCGTCCGGCGTGGCCGAATGTCTCGCCGACCGGGGTCGACCACAGGCCCGTGATGATCTCCAGCTGCTCGGTCAACCGGTCGAACCGATCGCCGAACGAAGCGCCGAAGTCCAACCCGTAGGCGTGGTGCTCCGCCTCGAACCAACCGGTGCCAAGTCCGAGCTCGAACCTTCCACCCGAGATGTCGTCGACCGTGGCAGCCGCGAGCGCCGTCATCGACGGGTGCCGGAAGGTTGCCGAGGTCACCAGCGTGCCCAATCGGATGTCCGGGACGAGAGCCGCGATGGCGCCGAGGTTGACGAAGGATTCCGTCGGGCCGGGCAGCCCGGCCGTGCCCATGGCCAGCACATGGTCGGACCGGAAGAAGGCTGAGAACCCGCCGTCCCGAGTGGCCCGCGCGACCGCCAGCAGGTCCGCGTGGGAGGCACCCTGCTGGGGCTCGGTGAAAATGCGGAGATCCATGTCGGGCAGGGTAATCGGCGGCCGCCGGGGCGTGATCGTCGGCGCCCAGGCAGGATGGGGCGCATGGCCTCCGCTGCCGACCCGGCCGTCGACCCCGCCCGACTCCTGGACCTCGCGATGCGCGGTGCCCGCGCCGCCGGCCGGGAACTGATGAACCGGTACGGCAAGGTCGAGGGACTGACCACGAAGTCATCGGCGACCGACCCGGTGACCGACGCGGACCGGTCTGCCGAGTCGACCCTGGTCAAGCTGATCACTTCGGAGCGCCCCGACGACGGCCTGCTCGGCGAGGAGGGCGCCGAACGGGAGTCCGCGAACGGCATTCGGTGGGTGATCGACCCGTTGGACGGCACGGTGAACTACCTGTACGAGCTGGACAACTTCGCGGTGAGCATCGCCGCCGAGGACCAGGAGGGAGCCCTGGTCGGGGTCGTGCACAACCCGGTGACCAAGCGGACATTCCACGCCGTCCGCGGCGTCGGCGCCAGCGTCGACGGACGACCGCTGCGGGTCAACGACCCGGTGCCGATGCATCGGGCGCTGCTGGCCACCGGCTTCGGCTACGACGCCGAGATCCGTCGGCAGCAGGGCACCCTGCTCGGGCGGCTACTGCCCCAGGTCCGCGACATCCGCCGGATCGGCTCGGCTGCGCTGGATCTGTGCGCGGTGGCGTCGGGGTCGGTGGACGCGTACTTCGAAGAGGGTGTCAAGGCCTGGGACGTCGCGGCCGGGGGGCTGATCGCCCAAGAGGCCGGTGCGCGGGCCACGCGGACGTCGCCGATCGCCGGACAGGCCGGCCTGCTGGTCGCGGGACCCGCGCTGTTCGACGAACTGATCCAGGCCCTGGTGAAGATCCGGGACGCCGGCTGAGCGCAGTGCCGGGCCGCATCCGTGCCCCTTGACGATCGATTCCAAGGTCTTGTTGATGGCGCGGACCGCTCGCGCGGAACATCCGGTCGCCCTCAGCGACGCAATGTTCCGCAGTCGCGACCAATCGCGACCCACTGACCCCTTGGAATCACTCATCCAGGGTGCGGGGCAGGTCAGTGGACCGGATGCCGAACGGTCTGCAGATCGGCGCCGGCGTCGGCCAATCCGGCCCAATCGGCGGCCGGGGTCAGCACCGCGAAGGTGCCGGCCGCGAAGTGCCGCAGTTCGTCCTCGGGCGACGACTGGGCATCCGACCCAGCGTCCGAACCCCGGTTCAGCCGGGCCTGGGTGACCAGCTCCCACGCGGTGGACGGAATGGTCGGCGCGTGCCCGACCACCAGGACAGTGGTCGCGGACGCCGGGGCCGACGCCACCTCCGTGAGGATCTCGTCGACGCCCCCGCCATAGAGCTCGTCCGAATACCGGACCTCGCCGGCGACTCCGGTCGCGGACAGCGTCTGCCGGGTGCGGGTGGCCGTGGAGCAGACGACGAAGTCCACCGCGGGCAGGTTGCCGCGTAGCCAGCGCCCGGCCTCCGTGGCCGTGCGCACGCCGTCCGGAGTGAGCGGACGGTCGTGGTCGCGGACCGCGCTCCCGGCCGCGGCGTGGCGCATCAGGATGAGCGTGCGGCCCGCGATCCCCGTCGGTTCGATCGGCTCGGCCATGGATTCTCCTGGGTCATCGGTCGGTCATCGGTGGGTCATCGGTGGGTCATCGGTGGGTCATCGACGCGGGCAAAGGGCCCGAGCCCGCAGCAGCCCGGGCCGGGGTCGCATCACCGTAACGCAGCGCCGCCACCCCAACCCGTGACGCAGAGTTTCCGCGGATCCCCCCCGATTCGGCGTTGAAACCACGGTCAGCCTGTGATGTCATGGAATGACTGGTCCAGCAGAGGCGCCAGGAACGACCCTGAAATGTCGGGAGTTCCGCGTGACCTCTGTTCTGGACCATGTCGATTCCGTCGTCCCCTCCGCCGGCCCGGTGCCGCACGCCACCCGCCGTTCGTCCTCAGGGCACACCATTGCCGCCGCGCCGACCGGCGAGCGCGCGCGGGAAGTCCGTGACCTGCTGGAATACACCGTCACCTGCGACGACCCCGGTGAGCTGAGGCGCTGCCGGCAGCAGGTGGTGACCGAGTACGTCCCGGTCGCCCGGTCGCTGGCCGGCCGCTATTCCGGCCGTGGCGTCGAGCGTGGCGACTTGGAGCAGCTCGCCTACCTGGGCCTGGTCAAGGCGGTGCAACGATGGCGGCCCGGTCGCAGCGACGACTTCCTGCAATTCGCCGTCCCGACGATCGTCGGTGAGATCAAGAGGTACTTCCGCGACCACTCGTGGCTGGTTCGGCCACCCCGCCGGATCCAGGAACTGCGCGCGGCGATCGGCGAGGCCGAACAGATCCACCGGCACCGGGACGGCAGCGCAGCGACCGATGCCGAACTGGCCAAGGTGACCGGCGCGAGTGCCGAGGACATCGGCGAAGCCAGGGCCGCGGTCGCCTGCTGCCGACCCCGCTCGCTGGACGAGGACCAGGGGCC